>JALYRA010000306.1 GCA_030855545.1 Actinomycetota bacterium
CCGCCACGCTCTGGAGCAGGAAGGCGACGGCGAAGGTCGTCACGAGCAAGACGGCGGGCGATTCGGTGCGGAGCGGCCGGAAGACGGCGCGCTCCATCGCGAGCGAGAGCGCGACGACGACTGCGAAGCAGAGGCCGATGCTCACCGCGACCGGCCAGGCCGCAGTGAACGCGAGCGTGTAGGCGCCCGCCATCACGAGCTGCCCGTAGGCGAAGTTGACGAGGCGCAGCACGCCGAAGACGAGCCCGATCCCGACCGCCATCAGCGCGTACACGGCCCCGAGGCCGACGGCGTCCACGAGGGTCTGCGCATCGATGGTGGCGAGGACGCTCATGGCAGGTAGGCCGCGACGAGCTTCTCGGTGTCGTCCGCGTCGCGCGGAGCGAGCGTCGTCTGTAGCTCGCCGTTCGCGAGGACGTATGTTCGGTCGGCGAACGCCACGGCGCGGCGCGCGCGCTGCTCGACGAGTAGAACCGTCACGCCTCGATCGCGGATCGACGCAAGCGCACCGAAGACCGCGTCGACGACGGCGGGCGCGAGGCCGAGCGAGGGCTCGTCGAGCAGCAGCAGCCGTGGCTCGGCGACCAGGGCGCGGCCGATCGCGAGCTGCTGCTGCTGACCGCCGGAAAGCGCTCCTGCAGGGCGCCCGCGATACTCGAACAGGATCGGGAAGAGCTCGTAGACCGCCGCGAGCGCTTCCGGGGCGCCGTCGGCGCTGCGGGCGGCGAGCCCGAGGCGGAGGTTCTCGTCCACCGTAAACCCGCCGTAGATCCGCCGGCCCTCCGGCACGAGCGCGACGCCGGCGCGCGCGACTCGCTCAGGCGGAAGCCCGACGAGGTCGGCACCGGCGAAGCGGATCGTGCCGCGGCGCGTGGGTACCGCGCCCATGATCGCATGGAGCGTTGTTGACTTGCCTGCGCCGTTCGGGCCGATCAGGCCGACGATCTCCCCCGCTGCGACGGTCAGCGAGAGGTCGCGCACTGCGGTCACGGCGCCGTGGCGCACCTCGACGCCCTCCAGCTCGAGCATGGCCTCAGGCACCGGCGGCCACCGCGCTCTCACCGAGGTAGGCGGAGACGACATCGGCGTTCGCCCGTACCTCCGCGGGCGTTCCCTCGGCGAGTGTCCGGCCGTGGTCGAGCACGAGGATCCGGTCGCACACGTCCATCACGAGGGCCATGTTGTGGTCGATCAGCAGCACGCCGGCGTCGTGCTCGTCTCGCACAGCGCGCACTACCGACGCGAACTCGGTCATCTCGGCCTCCGGGAGGCCTGCCGCCGGCTCGTCCAGGAGAACGAACCGCGGGTCCGTGGCGAGCGCCCGCGCGACGCCCAGCCGGCGCTCGTCGCCATGGGCGAGCACGCCTGCCGGCGAGTCGGCGTAGTCGCCGAGCCGGAGCAGCCCGAGGAGCTCGTCGGCGCGCTCGCGTGCGGCCCTCGCGCCGGCGCCGACCCCGAGTGCCGCCACCTCGACGTTCTCGCGCACCGACAGCCCGCGAAAGGAGCGGCTGTGCTGGAACGTGCGGGCGAGCCCCGCACGGCCTCGACGTGAAGGGCTCCAGGCCGTGATGTCGTCGCCCTCGAGCTCGACGGTCCCGGCATCCGGAAAATCGAAGCCGCTCAGAACGTTCACCAGAGTCGACTTGCCGGCGCCATTCGACCCGATCAGACCCACGACCTCGTGCCGGCGCACCTCGAGCGTCACGTCCTCCAGCGCCTGCACGCCGCTGAACGAGCGCGACACGGAGGAGGCCCGGAGTGTCCCGGGCCCCTTCTCCGCATCCGACATCGTGCGCTCGGTCAACCCGCGAGGTCGGGGACGACCTTCGCGGTGACCGGACCGACGTAGCTCCCCTCGTTCCCGTCGATCTTGATCACGCGGTACTCCCGCCCGAAGACGGAATGGAGATCGTCCGAGAAGTTGACGTTCCCGGAGATCGTCTCAACCTGCTCGAACTGCTCCATCTCAGCCGCGAGGTCGGCGCCCTCCGTCGACCCCCCCGCCCGCTCGATCGCGGTGACGACGCCGTCGATGGCGGCGGCGCCGGTGATGAAGCCGCCTGTGCCCGGAGCTGCATCCACCTCGACGAGCGCGGCGATCAGCTCCTTGACCTCCTCGCTCGGGTCGTCGCCGAACACCGATGCGTAGGTGACGGCGTAGTAGTTCGTCACCGGCGGATCGGGCGTGTTCCAGTACGTCCCGTCGCCCGCCCACGAGTTCAGGATCGGGGTCTCGTTGCCGAGCGAGCGGATGCCGGACACGAGCGCCGGCAGCTCGCCGAACGCCGTCGAGGTGACGATCACGTCCGCCTGCTGGGCGTCGAGCCGGCTCACCGCCGCCTGGACGTTGTTCGCACCGGTCGCGTACGTCTCGCTGGCGACGATCTCCCCGCCGAGCTCCGTGAAGCGCGCCTCGAACGCCTGCACGACGTTCTTGAAGTAGACGAGCAGCGTGTTGGTGGCGAGGGCCGCGGTGCGCCAGCCCTGCTCCCATGCGAACTCGGCCATGGCCGAGCCCTCGTCCTGGGCCGCATTGCCGTAGCTGAACGCGAGCTCGCCCGCCTCGCCGAACCGCTTCGGGCCCATCTGGTCAGTGCCGATGCACGGCGCGACTGCGAGCACGCCGTCGCCGATCGCCTCCTGGACGACAGGGGTCGCGAAATCGACGTCGCACGTCACGAACATGATGTCCGCGCCGTCGCCGAGCAGCTGGACGGCGCAGGCCTTCGCCTTCGTCGGGTCGTTGTTCTGCGTGTCGCACGTCTCGATCTGGAGCGGCCTGCCGTCCGCCCCGCCCTGTTCGTTGAGCTGCTCGACCCGGATCTTCGCCGCAGCGAGCGCGGGGTTGTCGAACGGCGCCATGTTGCCGCTCGAGTCGAAAGCCCACCCGATCACGATCGGGTCACCGGTCGCCGGGCCTGACGCCTCCTCCGTCGTTGCGGCCCCGGTGTCCGCGGCCTCGGTCGTCGCATCCGCGGTCTCGCCGTCGTCGTCGCCACCGCACGCGGCCACCGCCAGCACGAGCAGCCCCAGCAGCGCCGCCAGCGCGAACCATCGCCTACCTGTCATTCCTGCCTCCCTTTGGATTCCGCGTTCTCGGGCGTCCAGGACGCCTCTTTCGCCTTGATCAGGCGGTACAGCGTTTCGTGCAGCGGCACCGGCGCGCCCAGCCGCCGGGCCTCACGGATCAGCGAGCCAGTGATCAGCTCGATCTCGGTCGGGCGGCGCGCGTCGACGTCCTCGAGCATGGACGGGTAGTGCGCGCTTCCCCGCTGCGTGGCGAGGAGGTTCATCTCCCAGGGATCCTCGTGCAGCTCGATCCCTGCCGCCGCTGCGACCGCCTTCCCCTCGTCGACGAGCGCGTGCACGAGGTGGCCGAGATCGGACGGGTTGTCCTCGGCGGCGAAGTGCGGATCGTGCGGGAGCCCGGTCAACGCCGCGACGGCGTTCACCG
>JALYRA010000314.1 GCA_030855545.1 Actinomycetota bacterium
CTCACGCCCACCGCAAGCGCCGCGGCGCCGATCGCGCCGGCGACACGGGGCGCGCCCCTCAGCGCTTCGAAGCGCGAGAACAGCGACGCCAGCGGCAGCAGCGCACCGTTGACGTTCGGCGGGTCGAGCTCGTGGCGCAGCGCCCTCCGTGCCCGAAAGAGCAGCATCTGCACGGAGCCGACCGTCGAGCCAGTTCGGTCGGCGATCTCCTCGTACGAAAGACCGGTGATCTCGCGGAGAAGAAAGGCCTGTCGTTGGTCGGTGGTCAGGGTTTCGAGTGCCTCGAGCAGCGCTCCTGCATGGTCGTGCGACACCTCCGCCGCAGGCGCAGCTTCCGGATCGAGAGGCTCTTCGCGGGGGCGATGCAGCGACGTGCGGAAACGCCGCCGTCGGACATTCTCGGCGATCATCAGGAGCCAGGCGCGGGGCGCCTGTGGCCGCGTACCTCGCAGCACGGCGCGATAGGCGTCGACGAACGCAGCCTGCGTGACGTCCTCCGCGTCCTGCACGTTGCCGAGGTCACGTAGTGCGGCCCGGTAGACGTCGGCACGGTGGCCAAGGTAGAGCTGCTCAAACGAGCTCACAGCTTCCGCATGGGTATCTATCGGTCGCCGCGTCGCCATGAGAATACAACGACCGTGCAGCGCAGAGAGATTCGCTCAGGCGGTCTCGGCGCGCCGCTTTGCGGCCTTCAGCCAACCCCGGCGGGTCAGTCCGCTGAACGGGTGGACGAGAAGCCAGTAGACACCGAAGCGGCGCCGCGCGGCTGCGTCCGTCAGGAAGATACGCGTCTCCGTCTCGAGCCGAGAGCCTCCCCCATCCGGCACTGCCCGCAAATCCATCGCCATCTTCGCGTACCCGGGCTCCGTGAAGGCGATGAAGTCGTCGACCTTGCGCAAGCGGCCCGCCATCGTCCACGGCTTGCCGACGAGAACGAGCGTGTCCTCACCGAAAGGCTGGAACCCCTGCGCGAGCAGCGCGTCCCAGATCGGACCGCGTCGAGCGGCGCGCAGGCCGCGCAGCTTGAAGAGGAGGCCTATTAGCGGAACGTCCTCGAGTCGAGTCTCGCGCGCAGCGGCGAGCGCCCGCTCCGGGGTCGCCGACACGCGGATCGCATGCCGCTCGTGGTGGTGGTAGACCGGCAGCGCGTCGGCGAGGCTCATCCGTCGCATCGTCGCAGACGTGAGAATCCTCAGATGCGCCTCGCCGCCGTCGCCGCCGTCCTCCTCGCCGCCCTTCCCGCTCACGCAAGCGCGGCGATCGGGTTGGTCACCGAGCGGGGCGAGCGCACGCCGATCGAGATTCCGGGGCAACGGGGGCTCCTGACATCGGACTCGACCCGAATCCAAGGGCTCGTCACGCCGTCGGACGTCGCCACCGGCCGTGTCCGCGCCATCGGGAACGACGACCCGGTCGGTGCGCTGCAGACGCTCGAGGACAGGATCGAACGGAACGACCGCTGGCGCCTGCCGCTGACGATCGCGCTCGCGGTGCTCCTGATCGGACTCGCGGTCGTCCGGCCGCGCTGGGCGCTGCGTGCGCTCCTCGTCGTGCTCGCCGCCAACCTCTGGCTCAGTCCACTGCTCGCACTCTCCGCGGGCGTCGCCGTGCTCGCGCTCCCCCTCGGCTGGGCCTGCGGCGCAATCCTCGCCGCGTATCTCGTCTCGATGGGGATCGAGGCCGAAACGGTCGCGCTCTCACCGTTCGGCCCATCCCAGGTGGGCCGCTTCTACGGGATCAACAACCTGCTCGAGACCATGTTGCTCGCGCCCGCGCTTGCGGGAGTGGCGCTGCTCGGCCGTGCGGGGATCGGTGTCGCGGCGCTCGCGTTCGTCACGATCGGCGGCAATCGCTTCGGCGCCGACGGCGGCGGCATCGTCGTCCTCGCCGCCGCGTATCTCGTGCTGCTGCTGCGGTTGCAAGGGCGCCGCCCGAGTTGGCGGCTTGCGGCCGCGGTCGTCGCGGGCGCAGTGGCGCTCGCCCTGTTGCTGCTGGTTGTTGACGCGGCAACCGGCGGCTCGAGTCACGTCACCGACGCGGTCGGCGACGGGCCTGCGGCGCTCGCAGGCGACATCGCCGACCGGCTCGAGCGCTCGGTTCGCCGAACAGCGGACAGCGCCGGCGCGACGGCGGTCGTGCTCGGCTCGCTTGTCGTCCTCGCAATCGTCGCCCTGAAGGCGCGGCGTCAACCCGTCCTCGATGCCTTCCTAACCGGACTCGCCGTGTCGCTCGTCGTCAACGACACACCCGCCGACGTGCTCGGCGCGGGCGCCGCGATCGCAATCGCGCTTGCCCTCCACCCACCGACAGCCGAGTCGTTAAGGTTTCCGTCGATGCGTCGCGCGGCCACACTGCTCGTACTGCTCGCCGTCGTCGTGGGGATCGCGGGATGCGGTGGCGGCGAGGAGGTCGGCGCCGTCCCGGAGACAGTCGAGGGGACTGTGCCCGAGCAGGCGACGACAGCCGAAGAAGAGCCGACCAACACGGTCGAGGGCGACGCGGCCGCCGGCAACGCCGTCTACTCGTCCGCCGGCTGCGGGGGTTGCCACACGCTCGAGGCCGCAGGGACATCCGGCACTGTCGGCCCGAACCTGGACGAGTCGCAGCCCGACCTCGCGCTCGCGCTCAACCGCGTCACGAACGGACGGGGCGCGATGCCGGCCTACGAGGGCCAGTTGAGCGAGAAGCAGATCGCCGACGTGGCCGCATACGTCGTCGCGTCCACCAGCTGAACCTCCCCGACGGCTTTCCCCGTGACGTCGCGGCGGTCGTCTGCGACCTCGACCGAACACTGATCGCCGAGGACGGGGTGCTCCGGCCTCGCACGATCGCGGCGATCGAGGCCGTGCGCAACGCCGGCATCCACTTCACGATCGCGACCGGCCGCATGTTCCGGTCGGTTCTTCCCTATGCGCTGCAGGCAGGGCTCGAAGCGCCGCTCGTCTGTTACCAGGGCGCCGCCGTCGTCGATCCAGTCACGAAGGAATGGCTGCTGCACGAGCCGATCCCGGTCGCGCTCGCGCGGGAGGCGATCGAAGCCGTCGAAGCGGAAGGGTTCAGGCTCAACTGTTACGTCGACGACGAGCTCTACGTCGCCGAGTTGACCGAGAACGCCCGCTCGTACGCCGACTTCCAGAACCTGCCGATCACGGAGGTCGGCGAGCTCGCAGACTGGCTCGAGCGGCCGCCGACGAAGCTCGTCGTCGTCGCTGACCCCGACCGGCTCGACGCGCTCCGGCCGCGACTCGAGACCCGCTTCTCAGAACGTCTCTTCATCGCGAAATCGCTGCCGTACTTCCTCGAGCTCGCGAGTCCCCGCGTCTCGAAGGGCAGCGGGCTCGCGTTCGTCGCGGCGCACCTCGGCTTCCCACTCGAGCGCACGGTTGCGTTCGGCGACGGCGAGAACGACCTCGAGCTGATCGACGAGGCAGGCTTCGGAATCGCCGTCGAGAACGGCCACGACCTGCTGCTGGAGCGGGCACAGTGGATCTGCCCGAGCCCGGAGGAGGAAGGCGTGGCTCAGGTGCTCGAATCCCTCCTAGACTCCCGCCCATGATCGATCTCAAGGCAGCTCGAAACGATCCGGACGCATATCGCGCCGCGCTTGCACGCAAGGGCGCGGGCGAGGCGTTCGACGCGCTGCTCGAGGCGGACGAGCGCTGGCGCGCGCTCGTGCCGAGGATCGACGAGCTGCGCGGAAAGACAAAGCTGAAGGGGAAGCCGTCGGACGAGCAGCTCGCCGAGATGCAGCAGGTGAAGGAGGAGCTGCGGGCCGCCGAGGAGGAGCTCGCCGCCGCCGAGAGTGCACGCGACACCGCCCTCGCCCGGGTCCCGAACCCGCCACACGAGTCGTCCCCGGACGGCGACCAAGAAGAAGATGCCGAGGAGCTACGCAAGGTGGGCGAGCCGGCACAGCTCACTCAGGTGCGCGAGCACACCGATGTCGGCCGCTTCGAGATGGAGCGCGCGGCACGCCTCTCCGGCTCGCGCTTCGGCTATCTCATCGGCGACACGGCGCTGCTCGCGATGGCGCTCTACCGCGCGGCGCTCGACCACCTGCACGAGAACGGCTTCACGCCCGTGCTCCCACCGGTACTCGTGCGCGAGGAGGCGATGTACGGCACCGGGTTCTTCCCGACCGAGAAGTCCAACATCTACGCGCTGCCCGAGGACGACCTCTACCTGACCGGCACCTCGGAAGTCGCGCTCGCGGGCTTGCACATGGGCGAGATCCTCGACGCAGCCGAGCTGCCGCTCCGCTACGCCGGCTTCTCGACGAATTTCCGCCGCGAGGCCGGTGCCGCGGGCAAGGACACGCGGGGGATGTTCCGGGTCCACCAGTTCAACAAGGTCGAAATGTTCGTCTACATCCGGCCCGAGGAGTCATGGGCCGAGCACGACCGGCTCGTCGAGCTCGAGGAGGCCTTCCTGCGGAAGCTCGAGCTGCCCTACCGCGTCGTCAGCGTCGCAGCCGGCGATCTTGGCGCACCGGCTGCGAAGAAGGTCGACATCGAGGCGTGGTTCCCGAGCCAGGAGCGCTACCGCGAGGTGACGTCCTGCTCGAACACGACCGATTATCAGGCGCGGCGGCTCGGCATCCGTTTTCGCGGCGAGGGCGGCCCTCAGCCCGTGCACACGCTGAACGGGACGATGGTCACCGACCGCGCGCTGCTCGCGATCCTGGAGAACTTCCAGGGAGACGTGCCGCAGGCGCTAAGGGAGTACGGCGCTCCCGAACGGATCGTTCGCTAGCAACCTCAGGGCGAGATGCGACTCTTCGAGCGCCCGTAGAACTCCCCCTCTCAGCGTTCGCCGCGTATCTCGCACCGGTTGTCCGGCCGATGCTCGATCATCGCGGTATCGACGTTCGGCGTCGCGAGCCGCGCGGAAGCCGTTGCCCTGATCCACTGACCCGGAACATTGTGTTTCTGAGCCACAAGCGCTCGCCGACTCGTGCAACCAGCCGTTCCCGAGCGAGCTTGTGTTTCAGAAACACAAGCTCGCCGGAGGACTACACTCGTCCCTCCCGGGCGGGGTGCCG
>JALYRA010000308.1 GCA_030855545.1 Actinomycetota bacterium
GCCACGGTCTCGAGCATGATCCCCATCGACGCCGATACCGGTCGCAGCGCCGCGAGCTCCGCCCGCGTCATCACCCCCGGGTTCAGATGCGGCAACAGGCCAGTCTCCTCGAGCACGAGCCCGGCCATGTGGCCGAGGTACTCGATCGTCGACTCGCAGCCAAGCGCGGCGAGCTCGTCGCGCGCGAGCTTGTAGCGGAGCTCCGGCTTGTCACCCAGCGTGAAGAGCGCCTCGGTGCAGCCGGCCGCTGCGCCGGCGCGCGCGATCGCCAGCACGTCGTCCTCGCTCAGGTAAGCGCGTTCGCCGCGACGGGGGGGCCTCGCGAACGTGCAGTAGCCGCAGACGTCACGGCAGAGTGTCGTCAGCGGGATGAAGACCTTCGGCGAGTAGGTGACGAGGCCGTCGCCCGTACGCCGCTCCCGGGCCGCGGCGAGCAGATCCTCGAGCTGCGCGTCCAGCAAGGCCTCCATCGAGAGACCTTAACGGTGAGGGCCGGCGTCGCCGCCGGCCCTCACCGAGTCGTTAGCCGGCTCGGTATCCCCAGAGCCCGCCGAAGCTCGTCCAGCCGCCCTTGCCCCAGCGCTGGAGCAGCGCCTGCTCGATCGGGAAGCGCTCGGTCGCGCCCGTCCTGATCGTGATCCCGGGAAGCAGGAACGGGTTCGAGGCGTCGCTCAGCTTCGCGATCTGCCGGAGCAGCGCAACGCGTGTCGGCGTCTTGCCCGCGGCCTTCAGCGCCCGCACGGTCTGGTAGGCGACCGCCATGCCGTAGACGTGGTAGACGTCCTTCACGTTCGCGCCCTTGGCGTAACGGCTCATGATCGAGCGGTAGAGCTTGATCGCCCCGTCGTTGCGCCACTTGACGTCGATCGGATCCTTGAGGAAGACGATCGAGATCGAGTTCGCGACCGACTTGTTGGTGCCGCCCTCGGAGGCCAGGGTCATGATGTTCGAGGCGCTCGAGACAGCGTTGTTGATGATCAGCGGCCGCCACCCGAGCCGGTTCGCGAACACGTAGCCCTGGATCGCGTGACGCGGCGTCGCGAACAGCGCGAGCACGTTGGCGCCCGATGCCTTCAGCTTCGCGACCTGCGACTGCACGTCGGGAGCGGTCACCTCGAACGACTCGGCCGCGACGATGCGCACCTTGGAGCGGCCGATTCCCTGCTTGAGGCCGGCCATCAGATCCTTGCCGTAGTCGTCATTCTGGAAGAGGACGCCGATCTTCGCGCCGGGCTTCGTGCGGGCGAGATAGGTGCCGTAGATCCAGCCTTCGGCGCGATAGCTCGGCTGGAAGCCGATCGTGTACGGGTACTTCCTGAAGTCGCGCCCGAACGTCGTCGCCCCGGAGGCGACGAAGAGCTGCGGCACCTTCATCTGGTTCAGGTAGTCGCGTGTCGCGACGTTGTGCTCGGTGCCTAGCGAGTTGAAGATCGCGAAGACCTTGTCCTGCTCGACGAGCTGGCGCGTCGCCTGAATCGTGCGCGCCGGCTCGTAGCCGTCGTCGACGTACTTGTATTCGATGCTCCGCCCGTTGACGCCGCCGCGCGCGTTCACGTACTTGAAGTACGCGTCGGCGCCGCGCGCCACGGAGGCGTAGGCCGACGCGGGACCCGAGAGCGGGGACGTGCCGCCGAGCAGGATCCTCTTCCCGGTGATGCCGGGATCGGCGCTCGACGCGGCGGTTGCGCCGGTGACGATCGCGCCGGCGAGGACGAGCATGGAGAGAAGAATTCTGGGACTGCGCATGAGTGAGAGCCGCTCCTTGAGGTCGCGTTAGCGCACTCGATGGTAGCCGCGAGTTGTAAGCGACTTGAGAGTGCGCAGGAGGCCCGCGGCGCCTCCGGGGAACGCCAGCATGATCAGGATCAGAACGACGCCGAACGCAACGGCGGGGGCGCCGGGAGCGTCGGTGTCGACGTTGCCGAGCACCGGCAGGAAGTCCGGGATCACCGCCTCCACGCGCTGCGCCCACTCGATCTGCATGAAGTGGATGAAGATGGCGCCGAAGACGAGCGGCCAGAGCGAGCCGAGCCCGCCGACGACGACGCCGACGAGCAAGAAGATCGAAAGCGTGATCGGGAACGTGTCCGGGTTGACGAACGTGGTTGCGAGCGCGAGCAGCGAGCCGGCAACACCCGCGTAGAAGGCGCTGATCCCGAACGCGAGCGTCTTGTAGCGCGCGAGATTGACACCGGCAGAAGCCGCGGCGAGCTCGCTGTCCCGGACGGCGCGCAGCGTGCGGCCGAACCGCCCACGCAGCAGGAGCCAGGCGCCCGCGAACATGACGAGCGCGACCGTCCAGCAGAGGTAGTAGAGCCACTCGTTGAACGTGCCGATGTGCAGGCCGAGGATGTCGACGCCCTCACTCGTCTCGAAGGTGACCGGGTCGGTCACGGACCGTCCGGTGCGCCCCTGGACGTCGAAGAGGTTGATGCCTCCGCCGCCGCCCGTGAAAGCGGCGAACTTCTTGACGACGGCCGGCGCAGCGACCGCGATCGCGAACGTCGCCAGCGCGAGGTAGAGGCCGGTCAGACGGAGCGCGGGGAAGCCGAAGAGGAAGCCGGCGATGCCGGCAACGAGCCCCGCGAGCGGGATCGTCCAGATGTCGCGCATGTCTCCGGTGAACGAGTGGCCGAGGATCTCGAGCGGCGGGTCCTGGTTCGAGATCAGGATCGCCGTCGTGTAGCCGCCGATCAGCATGAACGCGCCGTGCCCGAGCGAGATCTGGCCGGTGATCCCGGTCAGCAGGTTCAGCCCGATCAGCGCGATGAAGTAGATGCCGACGTAGGCGAACTGCTGCGCGCGGAAGTCGCTGACGAAACGTGGCAGCAGGTAGACCGCTACGACCGCGAGCGCGAAGGCGAGGAAGCCGAGGTTGCGCCTGTTCGTCACACGCGCCTCGTGACTGCCTTACCGAACAGGCCGGCCGGGCGGACGAGGAGGACGACCAAGATGACGAGGAGCGCAACGGGCAGTCGCAGGTCGGCACCGACGAAGTCGACGTAGGCGCCGATCAGGTTGAGCCCGACGCCGAGTAGGAGCCCGCCGGCGACGGCGCCGAGCGGCGAGTCGATTCCGCCGAGGACAGCCGCGGCGAAGGCATAGATCAGGATCGCCTGCATCATGTTCGGCTCGAGAAAGACCGTCGGCGCGGCGAGCATGCCCGCCACGGCGCCGAGCATCGCCGCAAGGCCCCACCCGATCCCGAGCATCCAGCCGACGCGGACGCCGACGAGGCGGCTCGCCTCGGGGTTGAGGGCGGACGCACGCAGCGCGAGGCCGATCTTCGTGAACTGGAAGAACGCCCACAGAAGCGCGACGAGGACGACGACGATCCCGAGTGTCCCGACGTCCTGCTGCGAGATCGCGACGCCGCCGATCGTCCACGTCTCGTTGGGGAACGGGCTCGGAAACGCTCTGATCTCGGCCGACCAGATCAGGCTCGCGAGCCCGTTGAACGTGAGCACGAGCCCGATCGTCATGATCACGACCGTCAGCACCGAGGAGCGCTCGACCGGGTGGATGACGACACGGTGGACGCCGAGGCCGAGGACGAACGCGAAGAGCAGCGTCGCTCCGAACGCGGGCCAGTAGTCCCAGCCGTGGTTCGCCGTCAGCGTCCATGCGATATAGGTGGTGAACATGGCCATCTCGCCCTGCGCGAAGTTGATCACACCGGTGGCGCGGTGGATCAGGACGAGCGCGAGCGCGAGCGACGCGTAGATCGCGCCTGACCCAAGTCCCGCGACGACCTGCTGGAAGAAGTTCGCCATCAGTAACCCAGGTAGCTCCGGCGGACGGATTCGTCGCGGGCGAGCTCCTCGCTCGATCCGGACACGGCGACCTTCCCGACCTCGAGCACGTACGCGTGCGACGCGACTTCGAGCGCGATCGCGGCGTTCTGCTCGACTACGAGGACGGTGAGTCCCTCCTTCTCGTTCAGCTCGCGCACGATCCGGAAGATCTCACGGGTGACGAGCGGCGCGAGCCCGAGCGACGGCTCGTCGAGCAGGAGCAGGCGCGGGTGGCTCATCAGCGCGCGGGCGAGCGCGAGCATCTGCTGCTCGCCGCCGGAGAGCGTGCCGGCGTGCTGGTCGAGGCGTTCGCCGATCCAGGGGAAGTACCCGGACACCCGCTCGACGTCGGCGTCGATCTTGCCGCGGCGCGTGTAGGCGCCGAGACGCAGGTTCTCCTCCACCGACAGCTCGCCGAAGGTGCCGCGCCCTTCCGGCACGTGCGCGACGCCGAGCTTCGCGACCGACTCGGGCCCCTTCCGGCCGAGCAGCTTGCCGTCGAACGTGATCTCGCCGACGCGCTTGACCGTGCCCGAGATCGCGCGCAGCGTCGTCGTCTTGCCGGCGCCGTTCGCTCCGAGGACGGCAACGATCTGACCCTCGTCGACCGCGAGCGAGACGCCCGAGAGCGCCCGCACCGGGCCGTACTGCGCCTCGACGTCCCTAAGCTCGAGCAGCGCCATCGGGCTCCTCGTCCGCGGTTTCTTCGGTGCCGAGGTACGCCTCGATCACGGCTGGATTCTTCTGGACGTCTGCGGGAGCGCCCTCGGCGATCTGCTTGCCGAAGTTCATCACGTGGACGTGATCCGAGATCCCCATCACGAGGTTCATGTGGTGCTCGACGAGGAGGACGGTCAGCTTGCGGTCGTCGCGGATCTGCTGGATGAAGCGGCCGAGCTCCTCGACCTCCTCGTGGTTGAGCCCGCCGGCCGGCTCGTCGAGGAGGAGCAGCGTCGGCTGCGAGACAAGCGCGCGCGCGAGCTCGACGCGCTTCAGCGTCCCGAACGGGAGGCCGGCGACTGGGCGGCCGGCGATCTGATCGAGGCCGACGTAGTCGAGCGCCTCGTGCGCCTCGGCGTCGCCGCCGCCGCGGCGGGGGTGCGCGCCGACGAGGACGTTGTCGAGCACCGTCATCGTCTTGAAGAGCTCGACGTTCTGGAAAGTCCGCGCGATCCCGCGCCGGACGATCCCGTGCACCGGCGTCTTCAAGAGGCTCTCACCGGCGAACTCGACCTCACCCTCGTTCGGCGTGTAGAGACGGGTGATCACGTTGAACGCGGTCGTCTTGCCGGCGCCGTTCGGGCCGATCAGCCCGACGATCTGGCCCTCGGGAACGTCGAACGACACTCCATCGAGAGCGACGATCCCACCGAACCGGCGAGTGACATTCCGCAGCGAGAGCAGGGCCATCGACGGGGGAAGCTTATGCAGGTCAGAGGGACGGACGCAAAGGAGGCGCTACTCTGCTCGCGATGACGCGCGGCCAGAAGGTGACGAACCTCTTCGGCGTGACGATCCCGTTCGCCGGCTTCGTCGCCTCGATCTTCTTCCTGTGGGGCAGCTACGTCACCTGGCGCGACCTGATCATCTTCGGGGTCGGCTATGCGCTGACGACGCTCGGAATCTCGATCGGCTTCCACCGGCTCTTCACCCACCGATCGTACGAGACGTACAAGGCGATCCGCTATGGACTCGCCGTGCTCGGCTCGATGGCAGTGCAAGGCCCGGTCATCCGCTGGGTCTCAGACCATCGCAAGCACCACAGCTTCGCCGACCGCGAAGGCGATCCGCACTCGCCCCACGCGGGCTTCGGCCCTGGGATCCGCGGCAAGGTGGCCGGCCTCTGGCACGCGCACGTCGGCTGGCTCTTCCGCAACGTCGGCCGCGCGGAGTGGACGAAGTACGCGAAGGACCTACTCGCGGACCGCGGCATGGTCTTCATCTCGCGCACCTTCGGCCTCTGGGTCGCGCTCTCGCTCCTGCTCCCGTTCGTCGCCGGCTTCGTCTGGGGCGGCACGCTCGGCGCCGGCCTGCAGGCGATGTTCTGGGGCGGGCTGATTCGGATCTTCCTCCTCCACCACATCACCTGGTCGGTCAACTCGGTGTGCCACTTCATCGGGTCGCGCCGGTTCCGCGTCAAGGACGAGTCGCGCAACGTCTGGTGGCTCTCCTGGATCTCGTTCGGCG
>JALYRA010000359.1 GCA_030855545.1 Actinomycetota bacterium
GGCCAGGGTCGACGCCGCCTCGACGGCGCCTCGCTCGGCGGCTGTCGCGAGGTGCGCGGCGTCCGGATCCCAGCCGGTGACGCGCTCGACGCCGGCCCGGCGCGCGGCCAGTCCGACGGATGCGCCGATCAGGCCGGTGCCGATGACCGCGAGCGTGCGAACCGACACGCGCTACCTCCGCATCAGCTCGGCCACGCGGAACGCGAGGTCGAGCGACTGGCGCGCGTTCAGCCGCGGATCGCAGAGGCTCTCGTAGCGAGTGGTCAGCTCCTCCTCGAGCACGGCTGCCGACCCGCCGAGGCACTCGGTCACGTCCTCGCCGGTGAACTCGAGATGGACTCCTCCGGGCCACACACCCTCGTCGCGGCAGACGGAGAAGAACGCGACGAGCTCGCCCATGATCTCGTCGAAGCTGCGCGTCTTGATCCCGGAGGCGGTGCGGAACATGTTCGCGTGCATCGGGTCGCACGCCCAGACGACCGGCTGCTCGGCTTCGCGAACGGCGCGGAGGATCGGCGCGAGCGATACACGCAACGCGTCAGCGCCCATGCGGACGATGAAGGTGAGCCGCCCCGGCACGCGTAGCGGGTTCAGCTGCTCGCAGAGTGCAAGCACCTCGCCGGCGGTGGCCGCCGGGCCGAGCTTGACGCCGAGCGGGTTGTGAACCCCGGAGAAGAACTCGACGTGCGCCCCGTCGGCCTGTCGCGTCCGCTCGCCGATCCAGAGCATGTGGGCCGAGCAGTCGTACCAGTCGCCGGTGAGCGAGTCGCGCCGTGTCAGCCCTTCCTCGTAGTCGAGCACAAGGCCCTCGTGGCTCGTCCAGACGTCGACCTGGTGGAGCTGAGGCGCGTCGACGAGGTTGATCCCGCAGGCGCGCATGAAGCCGATGGCTCGCTCGATCTCCCCCGCCACGACCTCGTAGCGCTGTCCCTCCGGCGCGCTCGCGACGAACTCCTGCGTCCACATCTGCACCTGCGTCAGGTCGGCAAAGCCGCCCTTCGTGAAGGCACGGAGCAGGTTGAGCGTGGCCGCGGACTGATGGTAGGCCTGGATCATCCGGGCGGGATCGGGCGTCCGGTCGGCTGCCGTCGGCCCGTCGTCGTTGACCATGTGGCCGAAGAAGGACGGGAACTCGGCGTCGCCGACCCGCTCCCGAGGCTCGGAGCGGGGTTTCGCGAACTGCCCGGCGATCCGGCCGACCTTCACGAGCGGCAGCGTCGAGCCGTAGATCATCACGACCGACATCTGGAGCAGGATCTTCAGTTTCTCCCGGATCGAGACGGCAGTGAAGTCCCGGAACGACTCGGCGCAGTCGCCGGCCTGGAGCAGGAACGCGCGGCCGGCGGAAACCTCCCCTAGCGCCGCCTGGAGCTCCCGCGCCTCGCCGGCGAAGACGAGCGGCGGCAGACCCTTGAGCTGGGATACGGCAGCCTCTGCGGCGTCCTCGTCCGGCCACTCCGGCTGGTGCCGCGTCGGTAGGTCGCGCCAGCTCGAGGGCGTCCAGGTGGCTGGGGTCACGGGCATCGGGCCAGTGTAGTTGCGGCTAAGTTGCGGAAATGCGGGTCTTCTCCGGCATCCAACCAACCGGCGACAAGCACCTCGGCAACCTGATCGGCGGCTTCCGCCAGTACGCGGCGACTCAGTCGCGCGGCGAGAGCTTCTTCTGCATCGTCGACCTCCACTCGATCACGGTCGACTACGACCCGCAGGACTTCCGCGAGCGGACGCTCGACCTCGCAGCGATCCTGCTCGCTACAGGGCTCGATCCGGAGCGAACGACGGTCTTCGCGCAGAGCCACGTGCCGGCGCACGCCGAAGCAGCGTGGCTGCTCGGCGGGGTCACGAGCTATGGCCAGTTGGGCCGGATGACGCAGTTCAAGGACAAATCCGACCGGCACGAGTTCATCTCGTCCGGTCTCTTCACATACCCGGTCCTGATGGCCGGCGACATCCTGCTCTACCAAACAGACATCGTCCCGATCGGGGACGACCAGCGGCAGCACCTCGAGCTGACGCGCGACGTCGCGGAGCGTTTCAACAGTCGCTTCGGTCAGACGTTCAAGCTGCCCGAAGGCGTGTATCCGGAGGTCGGCGCGCGGATCATGGATCTGCAAGAGCCGACGAACAAGATGTCGACCTCGATCGGCACGCCGCAGGGCACGGTCAAGTTGCTCGACGAGCCCGACGTGATCCGGAAGAAGTTCCGCTCCGCGGTGACCGACTCCGGCAGCGAGGTTGTGCGCGCGCCGGACAAGCCGGGCGTGACGAACCTGATCGACATCCTCTCGTCGCTGACCGGCGAACCGGCGGAGGCGATCGAGTCTCGCTACCAGGGGTCCGGCTACGGGCAGTTCAAGACCGACGTCGGCGACGCGGTCGTCGAGGCGCTCGCGCCGGTGCAGCAGCGCTACCGAGACTTGCGTGCGGACGCTGCCGAGCTGCAGCGGCTGCTCGACCGCGGTGCCGAGAAGGCGCGCGAGACGTCAGCGCCGACGCTCGAGACGATGTACGAGCGCATGGGCTTCGTTAGACCTTCCTGAGCTGCGCCACTTCCTCGGCAGTCAGCTCTCGCCACTCGCCCGGCGCCAGTCCGTCGACGCGCAGCCCCGCATAGACGCTCCGGTGCAGGCGGCGGACGCGGTGGCCGACGGCCTCGGCCATCCGCCGCACCTGCCGGTTGCGGCCCTCGTGGAGGACGAGCTCGAAGCGAGCGGCGCCGAGCCGGCGGACGCGGGCCGGTGACGTGATCCCGTCCTCGAGCTCGACCCCCTCGGCGAGAGCTCGCAGCGCTTCGTCGTTCGGCTCCTTCCAGGTCTCGACCTCGTAGACCTTCTCGACCCCGTAGCGCGGATGCGCGAGCCGGTGTGCAAGCGGGCCGTCGTTCGTGAGCAAGAGCGCGCCGGTTGTCTCCACATCGAGCCGGCCGACCGGCACGACGCGCGACGCATGCTCGACGAGACCAACCACGGTCGGGCGGCCCTGCGGGTCGCTCGCAGTCGTGACGACCCCGGCCGGTTTGCACAGGAGGACGTAGGCGAGTTGCTGCTTCGCGACCTCCTGCCCGTCGACCTCGACGACGTCACGCGACTCGACGAAGGTGTTCAGCTCGCCCAACTGCCCGTTGACGCGGACCCGGCCGGCTTTGATCAGCTCGTCCGACTTCCGGCGCGACGCGACGCCTGCTCGTGCGAGGAACGCGTTGAGTCTCACAGCGTTAGCGTCTCCTATTCAAGCCTCTGCGGCCGCGAAGCGGACGCCTTCGGGGATTTCGCGCGGTCCCGGATCCGCGAGAGCGGATTCGGGGCCTTGCGCCAAGAGATAGTGTGCCGCGCGTGCGCGACCGCTCGGCCGACCTCGAACGCCTCGCCGAGCTGCTCGTCGGCTTCGGCGCCAATCTCCAGCCCGGCCAGGTGCTCGGAGTCACTGCCTATCTCGGGATGGAGGATGCCGCGC
>JALYRA010000369.1 GCA_030855545.1 Actinomycetota bacterium
TCAGGAATCTGCTCCCGCAGATTCCTGACCTGCGCCAAAAGGTGGGCCCGCCTGGATTCGAACCAGGGCGCGACGGATTATGAGTCCGCTGCTCTGACCGCTGAGCTACGGGCCCGACGGAGTGAGCGTAACGCTCGCACCGGTTCCCCAACGGCGCTTGTCCGGCGACTGTCACAATGTCCGGCGATGAAGGCCTACCAGCAGGTGACCGAGCTCCGGACCGCCGGGGGCCTCACCGTCAAGGACATCACCGACGAGGTGCAGGAGGCCGTCGTCGCCAGCGGGATCAAGAACGGCATCTGCTCGGTCTACTCCCCGCACACGACCTGCTCTGTCCGCGTGAACGAGTTCGAGACGGGCTTTCTCGAGGACTTCGCCCTGCTTCTGAAGCGGCTCGTTCCGACCGACAACTACTACGCCCACGACGACTGGGACAAGCGCACCGAGAACGTCTGCCCCGAGGACATGGACTTCGGGAACGGGCACTCGCACTGCATGTCGATGCTGATGGGCCCGGCCGGCGAGTCGATCCCGGTCGCCGACGGCGAGCTGTGCCTCGGCACCTGGCAGCGCGTGCTCTTCCTCGAGCTCGACCGCGAGCGCGACCGCCGCTGGGTCGTTCAAGTCGTCGGCGTCTAGACCCAAGTAACAGTCTGTTACAAGGGCTCAACGACTTCGCAGCGCGGCTCGAGCCGACCTAGTAACAGTCTGTTACGAGGCGGCGATCACTCGGGCGTCACATAGGCGGCAGCGAGGCCGCCGTCAACGAGGAAGGTCGACGCGTTCACGTACGACGACTCGTCGCTCGCAAGAAAGAGTGCTGCGTTGACGATCTCCCGCGGCTTGGCGAGCCGTCCCATGGGCCAGTGGATCCGGCGCCGCTCGAGGGCTTCGGGATCGTCCCCGAAGATGTTGAGAAGGAGCGGCGTCTCGACCGGACCCGGGCAGAGCGCGTTGACGCGCACGCCCTGGCGAGCGAACTGGACTCCGAGCTCGCGGCTCATCGACAGCACGGCGCCCTTCGACGCCGAATAAGAGATCTGCGAGGTCGCGGCACCGAGGATGGCGACGAACGACGCGACGTTGATCACCGAGCCGCCGCCGCGCTCGAGCAAGTGCGGGATTCCGTGCTTGCAGCAAAGGAAGACGCCGCGCGTGTTCACAGCCTGGACGCGATCCCAGGCCTCCACGGACGTGTCGAGCACCGACGCGTCATCGCCGGGCGAGATGCCCGCGTTGTTGTAGAGGACCTCGATGCCGCCAAAGCGCTCCGCGGTCGCAGCCATCAGCGAGCGGACGTCCTCCTCCTCGGCGACATTCGCCTGAAACGCGAAGGCCTCGCCCGAGCAGAGCCCAACCGTCTCCTCCGCCGCCTCGATATTCATGTCCGCAGCGCAGACCTTGGCTCCCTCCGCGGTGAAGAGAATCGCCGCCTCGCGGCCCATCCCGCCGCCTGCCCCGGTGATCACGCACACCTTTCCGTCCAACCTCTTCATCAGCCCTCCGTCGACAGGAACACGTTCTTGATGTCGGTGTAGCCGTCCAGTGCGTGCATGCCGAGCTCGCGGCCGAAGCCCGATTGCTTCATCCCGCCGAACGGTGTCGAGACACGCACCGACGAGTTCGAGTTGACGCTGAGCACGCCAGCCTCGAGCGCGCGCGCGACGCGCAGCGCCCGGGCGCCGTCGCGCGTCCAGATCGAACCCGAGAGACCGTACGGCGTGTCGTTCGCGATTCGGATCGCCTCCGCCTCGTCTGCGAACGGGATCACGGCCGCCACCGGCCCGAAGACCTCTTCGCGCGCGACCCGATCGTTATTCGTGGCCTCGACGAGCGTGCACGGATACCAGAAGCCGGCGCCGTCCGGCACGTCGCCGCGGTAGAGCGGCTCTCCGTCCACGAACGACGCGACTGTCTCACGGTGCCCGGCCGAGATCAGCGGACCCATTTCGGTTGAGTCGTCGGCCGGATCACCGACCTTGACGCCCTTCGTCGCCTCGACGAGCAGCCCGAGGAAGCGGTCATACGCGCTCCGTTCGACGAGGATGCGCGAGCGGGCGCAGCAGTCCTGACCGGCGTTGTCGAAGACAGCGTAGGGCGCCGCCGCAGCGGCCTGCTCGAGGTCGGCGTCGGCGAAGACGACGTTCGCGGACTTGCCGCCGAGTTCGAGCGTGACGCGCTTGATCGTCTGCGCGGCGCCCTCCATCACCGTCCGCCCCACCTCGGTCGAGCCCGTGAAGCCGATCTTCGCCACGTCCGGATGCTCGACGAGGCGCTGACCGACGACCGACCCCTTGCCGACGAGGACGTTGAGCACCCCCTCGGGAATGCCGGCGTCGAGCGCCAGCTCGGCGAGGCGGAGCGCCGAAAGCGGCGTCAGCTCCGCGGGCTTCAGTACAACCGTGTTTCCGGTCGCAAGCGCCGGGCCGAGCTTCCAGGACGAGATGTTGAGCGGGAAGTTCCAGGGGACGATCAGCCCGACGACGCCGAGCGGCTCGCGGAACGTGACGTCGATGCCGCCGGCGACGGGGATCGACTCGCCGTAGTGCTTGTCGACCGCGCCGGCGTAGAAGTGGAACACCTGGGCGACCATCCCGATCTCGCCGCGGGCGCCGGCGATCGGCTTGCCGACGTTCTGGGATTCGGTTCGCGCGAGCTCCTCGGCGTGCTCCTCGACGAGGGTCGCGAGCCGGCGGAGCAGGCGCGCCCGGTCGGCCGGCGCGACGGCTCTCCAGGCGGGATACACCGCCTTCGCGCGCGCGACCGCGGCGTCAGTCTCCTCGACTCCGGCCTGCTCGAGCTCGGCGAGCGGCTCCTCCGTCGCCGGATTGAGGACGGTCAGCATCGGCCGATTAGAACATTTGCTCAAGCATCGGCGGGGTACCGCCGATGAGGGATGTGTGGAAGCGGCCACGGAACAGGCACAAGCGGTGCGCGAACTCGTCGAGCACTACCAGGCGAAGGCTCGCGCCGTCGGGCGCGTCGGGGTCGCGATCGGCGCGACGGCCGGAGTGGCTGTCGGCTCCGTTCCCCTGAGCCCGCTCCGCTTCGCATGGCCGATCCCGTCGAGCTTCGGCTTCGCCACGATTCTCGGCGGCCTCGTCGTCGGTGTGCTGATCGGCGTCGTCGTCGGCGACGCGCGCGCGAAGATGTATCAGCGCATGGCCGACCAGGCGCGGCTTCAGCTCCAGCTCGAGCAGCGCATCTCGCAGAACGACATCCGGATGGCGCAGCTCCTGACCGCCTTGACCGCGCGAGCCGCAGCAACTGCTGGTCGAGCCCGCGCACCTGTCGCCCCGCCGGCTCCACCCGCGCCGGCTCCGGTTCAAGTCGCGCCTCCCGCGCCCGCCCCCGCCGCGCCTCCCGCTCCCATGCCAATCTCGGTCCCGCAGCCGCAACCAGAAGAGGCGCAGCCGCTCCGCCCGGCTGCCCACCTGATCGAGGTGCCGCCGGCTCAGGCGCCGGTCCCACAGCCGCCGGCCGCGCAGCCGCAGGTCGCTCATTCACAGGTCGCTCAGTCGCACCTCACTTACTCGCAGGTCGCTCAGAAGCAGAGTCAGGCCGCCGCCCCGGCAGCGCCTCCGCTCTCCCCGCCCGTCTCGCGCTAGATCTTCGACTCCCGATAGGCCCGGGCTTCGTCGACGAGCGCCTGGAAGAGGGCCGCGTCCTCGCCCTCCTCGGGGTGCCAGAGCACGCCGACCGCGAAGCGCTTCTCCGGGTCCTCGATCGCCTCCACCGTGCCGTCCTCAGCCCAAGCCGACTCGACGAGGCCGTCGCAGACGTTCCCGAAGCCCTGGTGGTGGTGGGACTTGACGGGGGCGCGGTCGCCGAGCAGCGCGCCGAGCCTCGTCGCGCGCTTCACGTCGACATCGTGGTCGGCGAACACGCCAGGCGTGTGCTTGTGCTTCTCGTCACCGACCACCTCGGGGAGGTGCTGGACGAGGTCGCCGCCACGCGCGACGTTCAGCACCTGCGACCCTCGGCAGACCGCGAGCACCGGCATGTCGCGGTCGAGCGCTGCCGTCAGCAGCGCGAGCTCACCGCGATCCCGGTCGGGCCGGACGCCGTTCGTCTCCGGATGGGAGTCCTGTCCGTACTCGGCGGGGTCGATGTCGGAGCCGCCGGAGAAGAGGATTCCGTCGAGCGCGTCGAGCGTTTCGTCGATCGCCTCATCGCTCGGCGGCACGAGGAGCGCCCGGCCTCCCGCCGCCTCGATCTGCCGTACGTAGGCGAGTGGGATCACGGCCGCGGGAACGTCCCACGCGCCCCAGCGCACGCTCGGCTCGGCGTACGCCGTGATTCCAATTATCGGTCTAGCCACGCTCGAAGAACCTGTGACGCTCGTAACCGGTGACCACACGGTCGAAGAGCTGCTGCTCCGTGCGCGCGTAGTTGAGGTAGTGATCGATCACCTCGTCGCCGAACGCGCCGCGCGCCATCGAACCGCCTTCGAGCGCCGCGATCGCCTCGCGCAACGAGTGCGGGAAACGGTCGGCGTCCGACTCGTACGCGTTCCCCTCGAGCGCCGGCGGCAGCTCGAGACCACGCTCTATCCCGTCGAGCCCAGCCGCGATCACCGCCGCGAACGCGAGGTAGGGGTTCGCGTCCGCGCCAGGGATACGCGTCTCCGTCCGCAGCGCTGGGCCGTTGCCGACGATCCGAAATCCGCACGTCCGGTTGTCGCGACCCCAGGCGAGCGTCGTCGGCGCCCACGATCCCGCCGCGTAGCGCTTGTACGAGTTCACATTCGGCGCCAGGAAGATCGCGAGCTCCTTCAGGTTCGCGATCTGCCCGGCCAGCCAGCCGTTGAACTCGGCCGTCTCCCCCGCGAACGCGCTCTCCTTCTCACGCCAGAGCGAGGAGTGGATGTGACACGACGAGCCGATCCACGTGTGATCCGGCTTCGCCATGAACGTGATCGAGCAACCGTTGAGCTGAGCGATCTCCTTGGCGCCGTTCTTGTAGACGACGTGGTTGTCGGCCATCGTCAAGGCGTCGGCGTAGCGGAAGTTGATCTCGTGCTGCCCCGGCCACGCCTCCCCCTTGGACGTCTCGACCTTCATCCCGGCGGACTGCATCCCGTTCCGGATCTGCCGGAGAAACGGCTCGTCGTAGCTCGACGCGAGCACGTGGTAGTCGAGGATGTACGGCACCGACGGAGTCAGCTCCTCGTAGCCCTGCCGGTGCGCCTCCTCGTAGCTCTCCTTCAGCAAGTAGAACTCGAGCTCCGAGGCGAGCATGGGCGTGAAGCCGAGCGAACCTGCGCGCTCCACCTGCGCGCGCAGCACCTGGCGCGGCGAGGGCGCAACCGGCGCGCCGTCGTGCCACTGGACGTCGCAGAGGACGAGCGCCGTCGCCTCGAGCCACGG
>JALYRA010000032.1 GCA_030855545.1 Actinomycetota bacterium
AGGTCGTTCTCGGCCGGGTCGAGCAGGTTCTCACGCACCCGCGAGTAGATCAGCGCGCGGTGGCCGCTCATCTCCTGCTTGCCTTTCCCGAACCGCCACCCGGGCCACTGCCGGCAACGCGCCTCGGTCGCGTATGGGCAGTCGAAGCGGTTGGAGAGGATCGGCTTCGGCACGTCGATCTCGACGCCGCCGAGCGCGTCGATCACCTCTTTGAAGTCGTCGAAGTCGACCATGACCACGTGGTTCGGCTGCAGGCCGGTCAGGGCGCGCACGGTCTTCATCGTCAGCGCCGGCCCGCCGAGCTGGAAGGCCGCGTTGATCTTGTTCGCGCCGAAGTCGGGAACCTCGACGCGTAGGTCGCGCGGGATCGAGAGATATGACAGGCGGTGCCGTTCCGGATCGGTGCGCACGAGCAGGATCGAGTCGGAGCGGCTCGCATCCGAGCGCGCCGCCGACTTGTCCCCGTCGGTGCCGAGCAGGAGGATGAGCGACGGTTTCGAGACGAGCAGCCCGTCCTGCGGCGCGAGACCCGCGACGACGGTTCCCGGCAGCCGCGCATTCGCCTCCTCGACGCCGCTCGAGAACGCGAGGTAGCTCGCAACGAGCCAAACGGCCAGGAGCACGGTCAGGAGCGCAATCGTGAGGCCGATGCGGCGTCCCCAGCGCGGGCGCCCCGCTGTCTTCCTCTTCGGCTGCTTGCCCCGTTCGCGCGGTTCCGGGCGGTGCGCCGCCGGCACCTTCCCCTTTGCGCGACCGCCCTTGTAGAGCCGGTAGGGCTTCTCTCCGTCCGCCATCCGGCCGGGTAGGGTAGCCGAGGCCCGTGAGCGCCAAACGAGTCATCGGCGTCGATCTCGGCGGGACGAAGATCCTGGCGGGATCCGTCGACGCGGACGGCCGCGTGCTCGAGCGCCACGAGGTGCGGACGCCGACCGCCTCGCAGAGCGAGTTGCTGAACGGGATCGTCGCGGCGATCGAGCCGCTCGCCGCAGGCGGTGTCGATGCGATCGGCTTCGGGATCCCCTCCGTCATCGACCGCACCACCGGCCGGGCGGTGGGGTCGACGAACATCCCGCTCGCGGACGTCTCGCTGCCCGAGGTCATGCAGGAGAGGTTCGGTGTTCCGGTCGCGGTCGAGAACGACGGCAACGCGGCGGCGCTCGCCGAGTGGAAGCTTGGTGCCGGCATGGGCGCCGACGACCTCGTCATGCTCACGCTCGGCACCGGCGTCGGCGGAGGCGTCGTCATCGGCGGGAGGCTCTATCGCGGCTGGGCCGAGCTCGGGCACACGGTCGTCGTCGCCGACGGGCCTCCGTGCCAGGGAAACTGCACCGGGCGCGGGCACCTCGAGGCAGTCGCGTCGGGAAACGCGGCCGACCGCGCCGCCGAGAAGCTCTGGGGCGAAGGAGCCACAGCCGAGCTTCTGGTCGGCAGGGCGCAGGAGGGCGACGAGTCGGCGCTCTCGGCGCTCTCGCAGATCGGCCACCTGCTCGGCGCGGCGGTCGGCTCGTTCGTGAACATCTTCGCTCCCGACGTCGTCGTCGTCGGCGGCGGCTTCGGGGTCGCGGCGGCCGAGTTCCTGCTTCCGTCGGCGATCGACGTCGCCCGGCGCGAGACGGTCGAGCCTGCGGCGATCGAGCTGCGAATCGTCAGCGGGAAGCTCGGCTCCGACGCGGGGTTGATCGGCGCGGGGCTGCTTGGGCTCGAGGCACTCGAACGCCGCTGATGCTGTCGATCTGCGCGACGCCGATCGGCAATCTCGAGGACGTGACGTTGCGCGTCCTGCGGGAGCTCCGCGAGGCCGATCTCGTCCTCTGCGAGGACACGCGGCATACGAAAGGGCTGCTCGACCGGCATGGCATCGCGGCGAAGCTCCTCAGCTACCACCAGCACAACGAGGCGCAGCGGACGGCCGAGCTCGTGCCGCGTCTCGAGGCCGGGGAGCGGATCGCGCTCGTCTCGGATGCCGGACTGCCCGGCGTGAACGACCCGGGAGCGCGGCTGATCGCCGCCGCGCTCGAGGCGGGCGTGCCGGTGACGGTTTTGCCGGGACCCTCGGCGGTCGAGACGGCCCTCGTCGCGAGCGGCCTGCTCGGCGAGCGCTTCCAGTTCCTCGGCTATCTACCTCGCGGTCAGAGGGCGCTCGGCGCGCTCTGGAGCGAGCTTGCCGGCTGGCCGCATCCCGTCGTCGCGTTCGAATCGCCGAAGCGGTTGCCGGCGTCCCTGCGCTCGCTCGCAGCGGCGCATCCCGACCGCCCTGTCGCGGTCGCGCGTGAGTTGACGAAGCGGTTCGAAGAGGTGACGCGCGGAACCTCTGCGGAGCTCGCCGACCGGTTCTCGGAGCCGCCCAAGGGCGAGATCACCCTCGTCGTCGGCGGCGCGGCAGCAGTCGAGGGGCCGGGGGAGGCGGAGGCGGTGACGTCGGTTGCCGAGCTCGTCGACGCGGGCGTGTCGCGTCGCCAGGCGGTCGACATCGTCGCCCGGCTCGCGCGCATATCTCGTAACACTCTCTATGCAGAATCGTTGAAAACGCGCTGAGCAACGCCGTTAGCGTGGGGTTCGGTTGCCCTCCACGACAACGAAGGCGGTATTCCATGCGGCGGTTGTTCTCCGCCGCGGTTGCGCTGGCGGCGCTCGTCGCCGCTCCGACCGCGGGTGCTTGGACCTGGCCGGTCGACGGACCGGTTCTCCGACCGTTCTCCCTCGCGGCCGATACCTACGCCGGCGGCCAGCACCGCGGCGTCGACCTCGGCGCCGCGCTCGGCACGCCCGTCGTCGCTCCCGCCGGCGGCACCGTCTCGTTCGCCGGGTTTGTTCCCGGCGGCGGCCGCGCGGTCACGATTCAGACCGCTGACGGACACGCCGTCACGTTGCTTCAGCTCGCCTCTGTGACCGTCTTGCGCGGCAGCGTCGTCGCCGAGGGAGCGATCGTCGGCGTCGTTGGCGAGAGCGTCGATGCGGTCACCGCGACCCCGCACGTGCATCTCGGCGTTCGGACAGCGGCCGACGCCGACGGCTACCTCGACCCACTCGTCTTCCTTCCCTCTCGGCCCCCGGCGGTGCCGTTGCCTCCGCCCCTCGTCGTCCTCGAGCCCGTTCTGGAGCCCGTGTCGGAGCCCGTGCCGGAACCGGCGACCGTCCCGGAGACCGCGCCGGCCCCTGTGACCGATTCGGTGCCCGTCGCTGTTCCCCCACCGGCGGCAAAGGACGTCCCCATCGTGATCCCGGCGGCCGAGCCGGCCGTCGAATCCGCGCCGGCGGTGCCCGTGCCGGAGGCGCCGGCCGTCGAGGCGCCGGCCGTCGAGACCACAGTCGCCGAGGTCACAGTCGTCGAGACCACAGTCGCAGAGACCACAGTCGTAGAGACCACAGTCGTCGAGACGACCGAAGTCAACGTTCCCGTCATCGACGTGCCGGTCGTCGAGACACCGTCCGTCGAGCCGCAGCCGGCGGCGCCCGAGCTCTCGGTCGGCCTGTCCGCGGAGCCCGGCATTCACGTGACCGAGTCGCCGCTTCCCCTCCACGACGTCCAGTTCGTCTCGCCGGCCGCGATCGTCGTTTCGACGCCGGCCGCTCCGGCTCAGACGCCTGCCCGTCCTGCACCGCCCCGTCCCTCCCCGCCCCGTCCCTCCCCGCACTGGCAAGAGCCAGCCGCGCGGGTGGCGCAGCCAGAGGCGTCGATGGCGGCGCCGGTGCCGGCCGTCGAGCGCACCGACGTTCCGCGCGCCCGCCGTTCGGTCTTCGCTCCGCCGCCGGAGCATCCGTACCGGCCGCCGGCTGTCCCGAGCGATGCGGTTCGGCCAGCGGCCCCCAAGGTGCCCTCGCCGAGCGGCGGCGGAAGCGAGCGCGATCGGCTCCTCCTCGTCCTCGCCGGCCTCGCGTTCGCGGCCGGAGTCGCGGTTCGGGTGACGCGCAAGCCTGCGCCTATCATTCCGGGTGATGAGCTTCTACCTGACCACACCGATCTACTACGTCAACTCGACGCCGCACGTCGGCCACGCGTACACGACGATTGTGGGCGACATCCTCGTACGCCATCACCGGCAGCGCGGGGAGCAGGTGTTCTACCTGACCGGTGTGGACGAGCACGCGGACAAGGTCGCCCGCGTCGCGCAGGCGCAGGGGCTCTCGCCACAGGAATACGTCGACCAGATCGTCGTCGCCTGGCAGGAGCTGCCCACCCGCGTGAACGCGTCGATCGACTTCTTCATCAGGACGACCGATGAGGGGCACAAGGAGTTCGTGCAAGAGTTTCTCCAGCGCATCTACGACAACGGCGACGTCTACCAGGACGTGTACGCCGGCCTCTACTGCGTCGGGTGCGAGGCGTTCAAGACCGAGGCGGACCTCGTGGACGGGAAGTGCCCCGATCACGGCGTCGCCCCCGAATGGCTCGAGGAGAAGAACTGGTTCTTCCGGCTCTCCGCCTACGAGGACAAGTTGCTCGAGCTGTACGAGCGGCCCGACTTCGTGCTCCCCGCGTTCCGCGCCAACGAGGCGAAGGGCTTCATCGCGGGCGGCCTGCGCGACTTCTCGATCAGCCGCGCGACGCAGACCTGGGGC
>JALYRA010000052.1 GCA_030855545.1 Actinomycetota bacterium
GGCGCTGAAGGGCCCGATCACGACCCCGGTCGGCAAGGGCTTTCGCTCGGTCAACGTCGGCCTGCGCAAGTCGCTCGACCTCTACGGCCAGGTGCGGCCGTGCAAGAGCTACCCCGGCGTCCGCTCCCGCTACGCGAACGTCGACCTGATCGTCGTGCGCGAGAACACCGAGGACCTCTACGCGGGCGTCGAGTTCGAGGAAGGCACGGAGGACGCCGACGAGCTGCTCGACTGGCTCGGCGAACACGGCCACAAGAACATCCGCCGCGACTCTGGCATCTCGATCAAGCCGATCTCCGAAACCGGGTCGCGCCAGGTCGTCCAGTTCGCCTTCGACTACGCGCGCCGCAACGGCCGCCGCAAGGTGACGGCCGTCCACAAGGCGAACATCATGAAGTTCACCGATGGGCTCTTCCTCCACGTCGCTCAGGACGTCGCCGCCGAGAACACCGACATCGAGTTCGACGAGCGCATCGTCGACAACCTCTCGATGCAGCTCGTGCAGCGGCCGGAGGAGTACGACGTGCTCGTGCTGCCGAACCTGTACGGCGACATCGTCTCCGACCTCTGTGCCGGCCTGATCGGCGGCCTCGGCCTCGCGCCGGGCGCCAACTTCGGCGAGAAAGCCGCCGTCTTCGAGCCGACACACGGCTCGGCGCCCAAGTACAAGGGGCAGAACAAGGTCAACCCGATGGCGATGATGCTCTCGGGGATGCTGATGCTCCGGCATCTCGACGAGAACGCATGCGCCGAGCGGCTCGAGAAGGCGATCGCCGAGGTGATCGCCGAGGGCAAGAGCGTCACCTACGACATGAAGCCCACCCGCGAGGATCCGACCGCGGTCGGCACGAGCGAGGTCGCTGACGCGATCATCGAGAAGCTGGAGGTCATGCCGTGAGGCACAAGGTCACTGTTGTCGGCGCTGGCAACGTCGGCGCCACCTGCGCTCAGGAGCTTGCGCGCCGCGACTACGCCGACGTCGTCCTCGTCGACATCAAGGAGGGCGTGCCTCAGGGCAAGGCGCTCGACATCGACCAGGCCGCGGCTGTCCTCGGCTACGAGGCATCTGTCTCCGGCTCGAACGGTTACGAGGAGACGGCCGGCTCCGAGGTGGTCGTGATCACGGCCGGCCTGCCGCGCCAGCCCGGGATGAGCCGAGACGACCTCGTGCAGACGAACGAGAAGATCGTCACTTCCGTGACCGAGCAGGTCGCGGCGGCGAGCCCCGACGCGATCGTCGTCGTCGTCTCGAATCCACTCGACGCGATGTGTCACGTCGCGAAGAGCGTCTCGGGCTGGCCGAAGGAACGCGTGTTCGGGATGGCCGGCATCCTCGACACCGCCCGCTTCTCGGCCTTCATCGCCTGGGAGACCGGCATGTCGATCAAGGACGTGACGGCGATGGTGCTCGGCGGGCACGGCGACCAGATGGTTCCGGTCGTCTCCGCGACGACCGTGGGCGGAATCCCGCTGCGAAAGCTCGTCGCCGAGGATCGGATCCAGGCGATGGTCGAACGGACGGCGAAGGGTGGCGGCGAGCTCGTCAACCTGCTCGGAACCTCGGCCTGGTACGCGCCCGGCGCAGCGGCTGCCCAGATGGTCGACGCGATCGTGCTCGACGAGAAGCGCGTACTTCCGTGCACCGCGTACCTCGAGGGCGAGTACGGAATCGACAGCCTCTACATGGGTGTGCCGGTCGTGCTCGGCTCGAAGGGGATCGAGCGGATCGTCGAGCTCGCCCTCGACGACGCGGAGCTGGAGGCGCTCAAGGCCTCGGCGGACGCCGTCCGCGAGGTCGTCTCCGTCCTCAGTTCCTGATGGAAACGGGCCTCCGCGGGCGGACGGCGATCGTCTGCGGGGCATCTGCGGGGATCGGGCTCGGCTGCGCCGAGGCGCTGGCCGCCGAGGGAGCAAACCTCGTCATGCTGGCGCGCGGCCGGGAAGCGCTCGAGCGCGAGTCGGCGCGGCTCGGCGCGACGGCGGTGCCCGGTGACGTCAGGAATCCGGACGACCTCGAGCGCCTCGTCGCGACGGCCGTCGAGCAACACGGCGGCGCCGACATCCTCGTCCTGAACAGCGGCGGCCCTCCGCGCACGACCGCGCTCGATGCCACCGACGAGGCAGCGCGCGACGCGTTCGAGCTCCTCTTTCTCTCCTCGATCCGGCTCGTCCGCCTCTGCCGCGAGCACCTCGAGCGGAGTGGTCACGGTCGCGTGATCGCGATCACCTCGAGCTCGATCAAGGAGCCGATCGACAACCTCGCGCTCTCGAACGCGATCCGCCCCGGCCTTGTCGGCTGGCTGAAGACCGCGTCGCGCGAGCTCGGTCCGGCCGGTGTGACCGTGAACGCGATCGCGCCGGGCCGCATCGACACGGAGCGGTTACAGGAGGTCTACCCCGACGGGCCGAGCGCTGCCGACCTGGCGGCGATCGCCCTGCGGCGCCTCGGGCAGCCGCGTGAGATCGGCGACGTCGTCTGCTTCCTGGCGTCCGACCGCGGCGCCTATGTCACCGGCGCGACCATCGCCGTGGACGGCGGCCTGACCAGGGGCCTGCTGTGACGCCGGGCCGGCTCCTCGGCGGCGGCCTCGTACTCGGCGTGCTCGCGCTCGCCGCACTGTGGCTCGCCCCCTCGGACAGCTACCTCCTCCTTCCGGACCGTGCCAAGCCGCTGGCGGACAAGGTGCAGGTCGAGGGCGAGAAGCCCAGCCCGCCCGGCGGCATCTACTACGTCGACGTCGTCATCCGTCAGGCGTCGCTCCTGGAGAAGCTCGTGTCCAGGGCACGGCCCGAGGGAGCGGACCTCGTCCCCGAGCACGCGCTCGTTCCGCCCGGCTCCAACTTCGGCGAGCGCCGGCAGCAGAACCTGCGTCAGATGGACCGCTCGCAGGAAGTCGCCGCCGCTGTGGCGCTGCGCGAGCTCGGCAAGGTGGTGGGAGCGGAACCGGAAGGTGCCTTGATCGTCGCGGTCGCTCCGGACGCACCGGCCGCCGGCAAGCTCGATCCGACCGAGGTCATCGTCGGCGTCGACGGTGAAGCGGTGCGAACCCCGGACGACCTCCGCCGCCTGATCGCGACCCGCGAGCCCGGCGAGACGGTGAAGCTTCGTGTCCGCGACGGCGACGACACACGGGTGGTCGAGGTCGCGACGATCGAGAGCCCGCAGGAGGCCGGCCGGCCGGTCGTCGGAATCCAGGTCGAGCAGTTCGCGGACATCCGGCTGCCACTCGACGTCGACATCGATCTCGGAGCGGTCGGTGGTCCGTCGGCGGGGCTCGCGTTCGCGCTCGACATCATCGAGGAGCTGCGCGGCAACGTCGATCGCGGCCTCAAGGTGGCGGTCACGGGCGAGCTCGAGCTCGACGGCGGCGTTCTGCCGATCGGCGGCATCAAGCAGAAGACGATCGGCGCCCGGCGCATCGGCGCCGATGTCTTTCTCGTCCCCGCTGGGGATAACGCGACCGATGCCCGTCGCGTTGCAGGGGATCTGCGAATCATCCCTGTGGAGAGTTTCGACCAGGCGTTGCGCGCGCTGGCAACGTTGCCGCGAAAACCGTAGTTAGCAGCGGTTTTCCTGCCCGGCGAATCTGCCGGAAATTGCACCGTTTTCCTCGGACGGGGGGTTGCTGCGGGCTTTCCAGATCGCCACAATGCCGTCTTGTCCGGAGAGGACGAGTCGAGCAAGAGGGGATATGAGCAAACGAATTGAGGCGACCTGTAAGGAGTGCTATTTCCGCAGCGCGGGGCTGTGCGCGCTTCCCGGCGAAGCGCCCTGCCCCACTTTCCGCCGTGCGGCGAGTGCGCTCGAGCCGCCCAGGCAGCCCCGTCTCGTTCCCCGCGCGGCTGCTGCACCCTCGTTCGCCGCTGCGTAGAGTCCTCCCATGGAGTCCGACCGCGACGAGTTCGAGCGCAGCTGGCAGCCGCGGCTCTGGGTCACGCTCAGCCTCCTGATCCTGATCGGCGCCTACCTGATCGCATTCGTGGTCGGGAACGACGAGAGAGCCCGCGTCGACTTCGTCTTCGCCGACGCGACGACCTCGTTGATCTGGGTCATCCTGCTCTCGCTCCTCGCCGGGCTGGTGGGCGGCGTGCTGATCTCACAGATCGCCCGGCGGCGTCACTCGCGCAAGAGCGCGGCGAGAGTCGAGACGCCGTCGACGATCTCCGACGGCGACGCGTAGCTGAACGCAAGCCGAGCGGAGCGCGCGCCGGCCCCGTTCGGAAAGAAGTCCGTGCCCTTGACGAAGGTGACGCCGGCTGCTTCCGCGCGCGCGAGCAGCTCGCTCGCATCGACCGGCAGATCTTCGAGCCAGACGAAGTAGCCGCCCTCGGGCTCGCTCCAGGTGGCCATGCCGGACAGATGTTCTTCGAGCGCGCCGACCATCGCGTCGCGACGCGCCTTCAGGAGCCCGCGGATCCGCTCCAGGTTCGGCTCGAACGAGCCACGGTCGATCAGCTCGAAGATGGTCGCCTCGGTGAGGAACGGCGGCGAGATGTAGTTCGAGACCGCGCGGGCTTCGAGCCTTGCGGCCAGGTCGGCCGGCGCGACGAACCAGCCGACGCGAAGCCCCGGCGCCACCGTCTTCGAGAACGAGGAGGCATACGTGACGAGCTCCCCGCCCTCGAGCTCGTGTAACGACGGCAACGGCTCGCCCTCGTAGCGCACGAGCCCGTACGGATCGTCTTCGAGCACCGGCACCCCGCGGCTGCGGGCGAGCTCGACGACGTGATCGCGGCGGACGGTCGAGAGCGTGCGCCCACTCGGGTTCTGGAAGGTCGGGATCGAGTAGACGAAGCTCGTCTCACCCGCGTCGAGCTCGCGCTCGAGCGCCTCCGGGTCGAGACCCTCGCCGTCCATCGCAACCGAGACGACGCCGGCCCCGAGACGCGCGAGGATCTTCAGCGGCCGGTCGTAGGTGGGAGCCTCGACGAGCACGCGGCCGGGGCGCTCGGCGAGCAGCTCCTCCGCGTAGAAGACGAAGCCCTGGAGACCGCCGTTCGTGACGACGACGCGCTCTGGGTCGACTGCGTGCCGGGCGCCGAGCCACTCCCGCAAGGGCGCATATCCGCCGCCCGGGCCGTACGCGAGCACCGACGGGTCGCGCTCGATCGCTGCGCGCGCGCAGTCGGCCAGAAGCTCTCCGTCGAGGCATTCCGGGGCGGGTGCTCCGCGCGCGAAAGAGATCATGCGCCGCAGCCTAACGCCCTTCCTTGCTGCTACTTTGTGCCTATGGACGGCGTCGTGTCGTCCTGTGAGGTTTGTTCTTCTTCGGGTTTTCCTGTGCTGACACAACAGGCGATCGAGGCAGGCGGATCTCGACCGATCACGAAGGAGTCGAAACCACGTATGCAGTCTTTCCTCGAGCTGGGTGTGTCGCCGCGCGTCGCGCAGGCGCTCGCCGAACGAGATATCCACGCTCCATTCAGAATTCAAGGGCTCGTCCTCCCGGACGCCCTCGCCGGCCGCGACGTGCTCGCGAAGTCGCCGACGGGCTCGGGCAAGACGCTCGCCTTCGCCGTGCCGATCGTCGAGCGCCTCGACGCGAGCGACGCCCGCCCGGCCGCGCTGATCCTCGTCCCGACGCGCGAGCTCGCCGCTCAGGTGACGGCCGAGATCGGCACGGTCGCCCCCGCCTGCGACCTCAAGGTGGCCGCGGTCTACGGCGGCATCTCGATCGGGTCGCAGGCGAAGGCATCGCGTGAGGCGCACATCCTCGTCGCCACGCCGGGACGCCTGCAGGATCTCGTCGAACGCAAGATCGTCTCGCTCGACGGCGTCCGCATCCTCATTCTCGACGAGGCCGACCGGATGCTCGACATGGGCTTCCAGCCGCAGGTCGACCGGATCGTCGCGCGGCTCCCCCGGGATCGCCAGACGATGTTCTTCTCGGCCACGCTCGACGGCAAGGTCGGCGAGATCGCGCAGGCCTACACGACGAACGCCGGCCGCTACGAGGCGCAGTTGACTCCCGACCAGGAACAGGGTGAGATCGACCACCAGTTCCTGCCCGTGACCGCCGACAACAAGGTGGAGACGCTCGCTGGCCTGCTGGCGCAGGAGCGGGGCCTCGCGCTCGTCTTCGTCCGCACGAAGCGCGGCGCCGACCGGCTCGTGCAGAAGCTCGCGCGCCACGACGTCACCGCGGTCGCGATGCACGGCGACATGAACCAGAACCAGCGCGAGCGCGCGCTGAAGCGCTTCGAGAACGGCACGGTCAAGACGCTCGTCGCCACCGACGTGGCCGCCCGCGGACTCGACCTCGACGACATCACGCACGTGATCAACTTCGATCCGCCTGAGGAGCACACGGGCTACATCCACCGCGTCGGCCGCACCGGCCGCGCCGGCCGCAACGGCACCGGCGTCACGCTCGTCCTCCCGGAGCAGCAGGCCGAGGTAAGCCACGTCGCCCGGATGCTCGGGCACACCGAGACGTTCGTTAGCCAGGGCATGACCGTCGCGCCGCCGCGCCTCGTCTACCAGTCGAAGCGCCGCAACTCCAAGTGGGGCCCGAGCCGTCCCCGCCGCAAGATCTAACGCGTTCCACGCGGAGGCCTAGTAACAGTCTGTTACTAGGCCCGATTCGCTTTCCCAGCCGGATCGCTCTACCAAGTAACAGTCTGTTACTTGGATAGATTCGTCCCCGTGGACGCTGCCGCCAGGTCGAACATCGCCGACGCATCGCTCGCCCCCGAGGGCGAACAGCGGATCCGCTGGGTCGCCAAGCACTCGCCCGTCCTGAACCGGCTGGCGCGCGAGCGGCTGTCGGACGGCGCGCTCCAAGGTCGCCGCGTCGCCGTCGTCGTCCACCTCGAGGCGAAGACCGCCTA
>JALYRA010000084.1 GCA_030855545.1 Actinomycetota bacterium
CAGGTACGGTCCGAAGTTGCTACGGTCCGCGCCTCGTGCAGGCGCACTTACGCACCGAAACGGCCCGGGCGGCGGCCGTGTTGGCAGGCTTCTTGCTGGTCGCGGCCGTGCCGGTCGCACTCGCCGCCGACGCAACGGGCCTCCGCTCGCAGGCGGCTGTGGTGCGCAGGGGCTCCGACTCGCTCGAGGCGCGTGCAAACGCCGCCACGCTCGAGCTCTACGCCATTCAGTCACAGCTTGGCCGCGCACAGGCCGAGCTCGAGCGCATCGGCGCACGACGGGCTCACGTCGCTCATGACCGCGCAGCAGCACGGAAGCAGATCGCGATCGTGCGCGACGCGAAGCGGGTCGCGGAAAACCGCTTGGCCGACCTCGTCCGGGCGCTTTACGAACAGCCCGATCACAAGGATCCGCTCGCGATCCTGCTCGGCGCCGGCTCCCTCGAGGAGGCGCTCACGGGCTTCGACAACCTCGACCGGACGGCCGCTGAGAACCTGCGGATCGTCGACCAGGCACGCTCGGCGAAGGCGAAGCTGCGCGTCCTCGACACACGGCTCGCCGCACGCGACGCGGAGCTCTCACAGCTCGTCACGGCCACCACAGCGCGAACGGCGCAGCTGACTGCCGCCGCCGGCGAGCGAAAGAGCTTCGTCGCCGCTCTCCACCGCCAGCAAGATCTGAATGCCGCCCGGGTCGCCGCGATCGAAGCGCGGGCGCGCAGCGCGGAGGCAAGGACGGCGGCGATCCCAGCAACTCGGTCGGCAACAGCCGCCCCAGCCACGTCTGCTGCGCCCGAAGTCGCCGCCGTGGAGACGGCTGCATCCGCCCCACTCGCCGCTCCGCCGGCGGCCGGAGCGCGAACGCTCACGGTCAGCGCGACCGGCTATGCGCTGCGCGGCCTGACAGCCACGGGAATCCAGACGGCGCCGGGAGTGGTCGCCGTCGATCCGTCGGTGATCCCGCTCGGCACGCGCATGACGATCCCGGGTTACGGCGAGGGTGTGGCCGCCGACACGGGCGGCGCGGTACAGGGGAACATCATCGACCTCTGGTTCCCGTCGGTCGAGCAGGCCCTCACCTGGGGCCGGCGCACGGTCACGATCACGATCCACTAGCGCCCTGAAGGGCCGCTCCGCGGCCCAAGTTCGCCGCCACTTGTAAGCTGGGCTCATCTTGACTTCGACCGAGAACGCCAATCTGAACGAGCCCGACATGCAGCCGATTCGGGTGCTCCTCGTCGACGACCACGACCTCTTCCGGACCGGCCTGCGCAACCTGCTCGAGGAGCAGAACGTCGAGATCGTCGCGGAGGCGTCGAGCGGCTCCGAGGCGCTCCACTACGTGCGCGAGACAGCGCCTGACGTGGTCGTGATGGACTTGAACATGCCCGGAATGAGCGGCGTCGAGGCGACACGCCACATCAGCCGGGATGCGCCGCTGACGCGCGTCGTCGTGCTCACGATCTCGGATCAGGAGCAGGACGTGATGGACGCGATCCTCGCCGGCGCGTGCGGCTACCTGCTCAAGGACGCCTCGATCCAGCAGCTGATGGAAGGGCTCACCTCCGCGGCGGTGGGCGAGTCGCTGATCTCGCCGCACATCGCGGGGAAGGTGCTGCAGCACATACGGGCGACAACGTCGTCACCCGACGCTGCTGCGACGATCCGCGCCGAGCTCTCCGACCGCGAGGTGCAGGTGCTGAAGCTGATCGCGAACGGCAAGGACAATGCGATGATCGCCGCTGAGCTCTTCATCAGCCCGAAGACGGTCAAGAATCACATCTCGAACATCCTGATGAAGCTCCAAATCGAGAACCGGATCCAGGCGGCCGTGTACGCCGTTCGCTCCGGGATCGTCTAGTTCAGCGCTTGCGATCGCAGGCTCGAGAGGAGCGCCCGGACGTGTGCCAACTCGCGGACGGCAACCTCGAGCCGGCCGGCGGCTTCCTTCACCTCGGCGCCCGCTGGATCTCCGGAGCGGAGCAGCGAGCGCAGCTGCCGCTCGATGCGGAGGCGTTCGCCCTCGAGGTCGAGCGCGTAGGCATAACCCGTCGTGAGAGTGTCCTCGACAATCGCACGCGGCGGCAACTCGGCGCCTTGCGGCAGGTCGAGCAGCGACCGAACCTCGGTCATCGCGCCGGAGAGTCGAGCGTCCACAGACATTGGATCATCGGCGGCACGAACCAACGCGACAAGGGCCTCCAGGCCTATTGTCGGCGCCTCCTCGGCCCATGTCTGGCTGTTCTCGTGCTTCTGCTCGCGGCACCGGCAACAGCACCGGCGGCGGACGCGACGCTGCCGGCGCGGCTGGCGAAGGCTCTGGCGGTGCCGCACGTCGATCCAGCACGCACGGCCGCCCTCGCCGTCGACCTTCGCACCGGCGCCGTCGTCTTCGAGCGGAACGCATCGCTGTCGCTGATCCCGGCCTCGAACCAGAAGCTGCCGGTCGCGTATGCGGCGCTTTCTCTGCTCGGAACCGGCCACCGCTTCCACACCGAGGTGATCGGAACAGGCTCGCTCGTGGGAGACGTCTGGCACGGCGACCTCTGGCTGCGCGGCTTCGGCGACCCGACTCTGAAACCGTCCGATCTGGACGGGCTCGCAGCCGAGATCGCCTCGTGGGGCATTGGCCGGGTCGACGGCGCCGTGATCGCGGACGAGTCGTGGTTCGACGCGCGCCGCACAGCACCCGGCTGGCGCCCGGGCTTCTACATCTACGAGTCGCCGCCGCTCTCCGCGCTCGTCGTCGACCGCGGGCGCTACCGCGGCCGCACGTCGCCGAACCCAGCGCTGGCGGCTGGGTCGCTGTTGCGCCGGTCTCTCGTGGCCGCAGGCGTCCGCGTCACCGGACGGACCCGGATGGGCGTGCTGGCAACATCGGGGCTGCCGCTTGCGCGCGACGTCTCGGAGCCGCTTGCGGATGTCGTCCGTTTTATGGGCCGCGAGAGCGACAACTACACGGCCGAGATGCTCGTGAAGCAGCTCGGCGCTGTGTTCGCCGACCGCGGCTCGACCGCGGCGGGGGCGCGCGTGATCCGGACTGCGCTCGACGAGGCCGGCGTACCGCTGGCCGGCGTGCGGCTCGCCGACGGCTCCGGCCTCTCGGGGCTCGACCGACTCACCGCCGTGGCGGTCGTCGCGCTGCTCGAGGCTGGTCTGGCCGAAGGCGGGCTGCGCGACGCCTTCCTCCAGTCGCTCGCGGTCGCCGGCGTCAACGGCACGCTCGAGGACCGGATGGAGT
>JALYRA010000125.1 GCA_030855545.1 Actinomycetota bacterium
AACGTCCAGCTGCTCGGCTTCAACGACTACCACGGCAACCTCGAGCCGCCGGCGGGTGGCGGTGGACGGATCGGCTCGGTCGACGCGGGCGGCGTGGAGTACTTCGCGACGCACATCGCGAACCTCAAGGCGTCGAACCCGAACACGATCGTGGTCGGCGCCGGGGACATGATCGGCGCGTCGCCGCTCCTCTCGGCGCTCTTCCACGACGAGCCGGCGATCGAATCGCTCAATGTGGCCGGCCTCCAGGTGAGCGCGGTCGGAAACCACGAGTTCGACGAGGGCGCCGCGGAGCTCCTGCGGATGCAGAACGGCGGTTGCCACCCGAAGGACAAGTGCCAGGACGGCACCCCGTTCGAAGGCTCCAAGTTCCAGTACCTCTCCGCGAACGTCTTCCTGATCCCGACCGCGGCGGAGAAGGCGGCAGCGCGGAAGGAGAATAGGACGGCGCGCGCCAAGCCGCTGCTTCCGGCCTACACCATCAAAGAGGTGGGGGGCGTCAAGGTCGGCTTCATCGGCATGACCCTGGAGGGCACCCCGACGATCGTGACACCCGCGGGGGTCGCGGGCCTGCGCTTCTATCCCGAGGCGTACATGGCCAACTACTGGGCGCAGAACCTGCGCAAGCAGGGCGTCAAGACGATCGTCGTCCTGATCCACGAGGGTGGCTTCCAGATCGCGGCCGGCGGCATCAACGAGTGCCGCGGCATCTCGGGCCCGATCGTCAAGATCACGGATCTGATGAGCAATGACATCGACGTCGTCGTCAGCGGGCACACGCATGCCGCGTACAACTGCATGCTCGGCAGCAAGCTGGTCACGAGCGCGAGCTCCTTCGGCCGGCTGATCACCGACATCGACCTGACGATCGACCGGGCCACCGGAGATGTCGTCTCGAAGCTTGCGACTAACCGGATCATCACGCGGGACGTGGCGAAGAACGCCGAGGAGACGGCGATCCTGACGAGGTACAAGAACCTCTCCGCGCCACTTGCGAACAAGGTGATCGGGCGAATCACGACCGACATCACGCGCACGGAGAACGCGGCTCTCGAAACCGCGCTTGGAGACGTGATCGCCGACGCTCAGCTTGCGGCCACGAAGGCGCCGGCGAAGGGCAACGCGGTGGTTGCGTTCATGAACCCGGGCGGGATTCGGGCCGACTTCACCTTCAACCAGCAGAGCGGCGCTGAGCAGCCCGGTGAGGTCACCTTCGGCGAGGCGTTCACGGTGCAGCCGTTCTCGAACACGCTCGTCGTCAAGACGCTGACCGGCGCGCAGATCAAGAATCTGCTCGAGCAGCAGTTCGACAACGGAAGTCCGGGTCGGATCCGGATCCTCCAGGTCTCGAACGGCTTTACGTACAGCTACAACGCGTCGCGCCCGTCAGGGAGCCGTGTGGACGCGGCATCGATCAAGATCAACGGCACCACGATCTCCCCGGGTACGAGATACCGCGTGACGATGAACAGCTTCCTCGCTTTCGGCGGGGACAACTTCACCGTCTTCAACGAGGGGACCGAGCAGCTCGGGGGAGAGGTGGACGTGGACGCCCTCGTGACGTACTTCGCCGCGAGCTCACCGGTTGCGCCCGGGCCGCAGAACCGCATCACTCGGACCGGCTAGATCATCGCGAGCAGGTGGGGCGGCTTCGGCCGCCCCACCTGCTTCTCTCTCGGTAGCGTCGAGGCAATGGAGACCTCGCGCTTCCGGGAGGGCGTCCGCGCCGGGTTGCCGCTCAGCCCCGCGGTCGTGCTCTTCGGCGCCTCGTTCGGACTGCTCGCGATCGACGGTGGCATGGGTCGCCTGGGCGCGATCGTGATGTCGGCGACGACGTTCGCCGGCTCGGCCCAGTTCGCGGCCGCGGCGATCCTCGACGACGGCGGCGGCGTCGTCGCAGCACTCCTCGCCGCGATCCTGCTCAATGCCCGCTACGTGCCGCAGAGCCTCGCGGTCGCCTCGATCTTCCCCGGCTCGCGGCGGCGGCGCTTCCTCGAGTCGCAGTTGATCGTGGACGAGTCGTGGGCGCTCGCCGGGAGGTCCGGGAGGTTCGACTACGCAATCCTGGCCGGCGTCGGAGTCCTCCTCTATGTCCTCTGGGTCGGCGGCACGGCGCTCGGCACGTTCGTCGGCGACCTCCTCGATCCGGAGGCGATCGGCCTCGACGCGGCGTTCCCGGCGCTCTTCCTCGCGATTCTCGCGCCGTACCTGCGCACCCGTCGCGCGCTCGGCACCGCCCTCGTGGCCGGGACGATCACGCTCGCCCTGCTGCCGTTCACGCCGCCCGGCGTCCCGATCGTCGCCGCCGGCCTCGCCGCGTTGATCGGGCTGCGCCGATGACCTGGGTCCTGATAGCCGTCGTCGGCGCCGTGACGATGGCCTTCAAAGCGTCCGGGCCGGTGCTGCTCGGCGCCCGAGCGCTGCCCCCGCGCGTCGCGTCGGTGGTCGGCGTGCTCGCACCCGCGATGCTGGCCGCACTCGTCGTCACGCAGGCGGTCGGCGGCGACCGCGCGATCGAGGTCGACGAGCGGCTCGCCGGGGTCGTCACAGGAGGCGTCGCGATCTGGCTCCGCGCCCCGCTGATCGTCGTCATGCTCGTTGCAGCGGCGACGGCCGCCCTGATTCGGCTGTTCTAGGATCCCTCACGATGCGGCGGGTCGAGGAGATGGTCGAGCGCGTCTGGCCGGGTCGCGCCGCGCAGGTCGAGGTGCTCGGCGGCGGGATCACGAACCGGAACTTCAAGGTGACGCTGGACGACGGCGCCTACGTGCTCCGGATCGGCGGCAGGGACACCGAGCTGCTCGGGATCGACCGGCGGGCAGAACACGAGGCGTCGCTCGCCGCGGCAGCGGTCGGCGTCGGACCGCAGGTCGTCGCGTTCATCGAGCCCGAGGGCTACCTCGTCACCCGCTTCATCGAGGGCGAGGTCGTTGCGGCCGAGTCGATCCGGAACCCCGAGGCGCTGCGGCGCGTCGCCCAGTCACTACGCGCTGTGCACAAAGGGCCGCCGATTCCGGCGCGGTTCGACTCGTTCCGTGTCGTCGAGGCGTACGCCGCAACGGCTGCCACCCACGGCGTCACCGTCCCCGACGCCTACGAACGCGCCCGCGAGACGGCAGCCCTCGTCGAGCGCGCCCGCGGTCCGGTGCCCGAGCGTCCCTGTCACAACGACCTCCTCACCGCCAACTTCATCGACGACCGCAGCCGCATCCGCATCGTCGACTGGGAGTACGCCGGCATGGGGGACGTCTTCTTCGACCTCGCGAATTTCGCCGTCAACAACGGTCTCTCCGACCGCGACACCACGGAGCTGCTGCGCGCCTACTTCGGCGAGGTGCGTCCGGCGGACGAGCGCGCCCTGACGCTGATGCGCTTCATGTCAGACTTCCGCGAGGCGATGTGGGGCGTCGTCCAGCAGGGCCTGTCGGACCTCGACTTCGACTACCGCGCCTACGCGCAGCAGCACTTCGAGCGACTTGACCGAACCGCCTCGGAGCGGCCGTTCCGGAAGGCGCTCGGCTAGCGCGCTCAGCCGACCGTGAAGCTCCCGTTCATCGAGCTCGCATGCGGGTCGCAGAGGAACCGGTACTCGCCGGCCTTCAGCACGACCTCGAAGCTCTGCTCTCCCTCGGCTGCGACGTCGGTCGAGAGGTCGCCGCCGTCCGGGCCGATCAGGTGGAAGTTGTGGGCGGACGACCGGTCGTTAACGACCAGCGTGTAGCTGCCCGCAACGAGACCATCCGTCCCGTCCAGGCTGATGTCGAAGCCGGGGCCGACTGTCCCGTTCAGCGTCCTGCCGTCTCCGGAGCCGCCGGTTTCGGTCGCGGGGTCGGTGGCCGGGAACTCCACGTTGTCGCTGCTGCCACCACAGCCGGCCAGGCCGAGGACAAGCAAGATGAGCAGGAGCACCAGCGTGGCGCGTGAGCGTGTCACGGCTCCCCCTTCGGTCGGTGTCACGGGACCTTACGCCCGCAACCCCGGAGCGGTTCGTGGCGGCGGGTTAGGTTCTCCGTGCGATGCGAGACCGGGCGAGAGCGGTGGTGATCGGCGGCGGCGTCGGCGGTTGCTCGATCCTGTACTGGCTCGCGCGGCTCGGCTGGGACGACGTCGTCCTCGTCGAGCGCGCCGACCTCACCTCCGGCTCGACATTTCACTCGGCGGGGCTCGTCGGCCAGCTGCGCAGCTCGCTCTCGCTGACGAAGATGATGATGGAGAGCGTCGAGCTCTACCGCACGATCGGGGACGAGGTCGGACTCGAGACGGGCTGGCGCGAGGTCGGCTCGCTCCGGCTCGCGTCGTCGCCCGAGCGGCGGGAGGAGATCGCCCGGCAGGCCGGTTGGGCAAAGACGTTCGGGCTCCCGTTCGAGCTGATCTCGCCCGGCGAGGCGCAGGAGCTCTTTCCGCCGATGTCGACGGACGGCGTCCTCGGCGCCGCCTACCTGCCGACCGACGGCTACATCGACCCGTCGCAGCTGACATTCGCCCTGGCGGAGGGCGCGCGCCGCGGCGGCGCCGAGATCGCGACGAACACGCGCGTCACAGCCATTCCGGTCGAGGCCGGGCGCGTCAAAGGCGTCGTCACCGACAAGGGCGAGATCGAGGCGGACGTCGTCGTCAACGCGGGCGGGATGTTCGCGGCCGAGCTCGGGCGGCTCGCCGGCGTCACGATTCCGATCGTTCCGATGGCCCACGAGTACCTCGTCACGCGGCCCGCGGGGCTCCCGCTCGATATGCCGACGATGCGCGACCCGACCCTCCTCGTCTATTTCCGGCCCGAGTCCGGCGGGCTCGTGATGGGCGGCTACGAGCGCGATCCGCTGCCGTGGTCGCTCGACGGGATCCCGCCGGACTTCAACGGGAAGCTGCTCGAGGAGGACTGGCCGCGGTTCGAGCCGCTGCTCGAGAACGCGATCCAGCGCGTCCCGTCGCTCGAGGAGATGGAGGTCGTGCGCCTGATCAACGGGCCCGAGGCCTTCACGCCCGACGGCGAGTTCATCCTCGGGCCGACCGACGTGCGTGGCTTCTGGGTGGCGGCCGGCTTCTGCGCGCACGGG
>JALYRA010000158.1 GCA_030855545.1 Actinomycetota bacterium
GCGTCCTGCTCCTCGACGAGCCCGCCGCCGGGATGAACCCGAAAGAGACGCACGAGATCACGGAGTTGATCGCGAAGCTGCGCACCGAGGCCGGCTACACGATCCTCGTGATCGAGCACGACATGCATGTCGTCGAGGGGATCTCCGACCGGGTTGTCGCGCTCGATCACGGCGTCAAGATCGCGGAAGGCACGTTCGGCGAGGTCGCGACGAGCCCGCGCGTCGTCGAGGCCTATCTCGGCACGAAGGCGGCGGCAACCAAATGAAGCGCTTGCTGGAGCTCGAGGCCGTCGACACCTACTACGGCCAGATCCACATCCTCCAGGGCATCGACCTCGTCGTCGGCGAGGGCGAGCTCGTCTGTCTCCTCGGCGGCAACGCGTCGGGGAAGTCGACCACCTTGAAGACGATCCTCGGGATCGTGACGCCCAAGCGGGGTGCCGTGCGCTTCGCCGGCGAGGAGATCACGAAACGTCCGACCGCGCACCGGATCGCACGCGGGCTCGCGATCGTGCCCGAGAATCGCCGCGTCTTCGCGCCGATGACCGTGCTCGAGAACTTGGAGATGGGGGCGTACCTGCGCCCGAAGGCCGATCTGAAGGAAGAGTTCGAGCGGGTCTACAGCCTCTTCCCGCTGCTCTACGAGCGGCGCAAGCAGTTGGCCGGAACGATGTCGGGCGGCGAGCAGCAGATGCTCGCGATGGGCCGCGCGCTGATGTCGAAGCCGAAGCTCTTGCTGATGGACGAGCCGTCGATGGGGCTCGCGCCGATCCTCGTCGAGCGGAGCTTCGAGATCATCCAGCAGGTGCACCAGGCCGGTGTGGCGATGCTCGTGGTCGAGCAGAACGCGAATGTGTCGCTCTCGATCGCGGACCGCGGCTACGTCCTCTCGACGGGGCGGGTCGTGCTGGAAGGGAAGGCGAAGGATCTGCTCGAGGACGAGGATCTGCGCCGGGCATATCTTGGCCGTTAGAGCCGTGTTCGCGCAGGTCGCCTGTGGACGAAGTGCCAGGCACGGTGCCAGGCACGGTGCCAGGCGTGGGGTGGCGGGTTGGGCCAGGTAGGGGCGGCGGTTCGGGACCGGTTCCCGGTCTTTCGGGACAAGGTCTATGTGAATTCCTGTTCACAGGGGGCCCTTTCGGACGCGGTGCGCAGCGCGTACGAGGAGTACCTGGACGGCTGGGACGAGAACGGCGCCGAGTGGGAGCACTGGGTCCAGCGATCCGAGGCGGCGCGCGCGGCGTTCGCAGCCCTGCTCGGGGCGGCCGCCGACGACGTCGCGATCCAGACCTCCGTGTCCGCGGCCGTGAGCGGGCTCGTCTCCGCGCTCCGGTTCCGCGGCGAACGCAACCGGATCGTCATCTCCGAGAACGAGTTCCCGACGATCGGGCAGATCGCGCACGCGCAGGAGCTCCGCGGCGCCGAGGTCGTCCAGGTCGAGCCCCACCCCGAGGCATACGCGGCCGCGATCGACGAGCGCACCGCGCTCGTCGCGTCGACGCTCGTGTCCTTTCGCACCGGCGCGGTGCACGACGTCGAGGCGATCTACGGCGTTGCTCGCGAGCACGGGGCGCTGATGCTCGTCGACGGCTACCAGGGGATCGGCGCGCTGCCGCTCGAGGCGGCGAAGGCGGGCGACGTCGTCGTCGGCGGCACGGTCAAGTACCTGCTCGCGTCGGCCGGCCTCTCTTTCATGGCGTTCCGGCCCGGTCTCGTGGACGAGCTCCTGCCCGTGCAGACCGGCTGGTTCGCAGATGAGAACGTCTTCGACATGCAGATCGAGCGCTACCGACCGCACCGAAGCGCCCGCCGCTTCGACGCGGGCACGCCGCCGGTACCGAACATCTACGCCGGCGTCGCCGGGCTCGGACTGATCGCGGAAGCCGGCGTCGCGACGATCGCGGAGCACGTCAGCGGCCTCGTCGCGCGACTCACGGCCGGCCTCGAAGAGCTCGCTGCGAACGTCGCAGCGCCGCCGCACGGCCCGCTCGTCTGCGTCCGCTCGACCGATGCGCCTGCGCTTGTCGCCGCGCTGGGGAAGGACGGCATCGTCGCCTCCGAGCGAGCTTCGAGCCTCCGCGTCTCGCTTCACCTCTACAACACCGAGGACGACGTGGACGCCGTTCTCGCCGCGCTCACGAAGAGGCGCTCGCTGCTCGGTTGACATTGATAGCAATCTTGCTATTATCGCAAATATGCGATACCGTGAGAGGCCGCCGCTTCCGCTCGAGCGCCTGAGGGCGCGCCTGGCCGGGGCGGAGGAAGGTTGGTTCTTCGCCGCGATTGCGAGCGAAGTCGCCGAGCGTCGCGCTGCCAGGGGTCTCTCGCAGCGCGAGCTCGCCCAGAAGGTCTCGACGACGCAATCCGCTATCGCCCGGCTCGAGAGCGGTGGCAGGCCGCCGCGGATCGACACCCTGCTCCGGATCGCGGACGCGCTCGAGTGCGATCTGCACCTCGAGCTCGTCCCGCGCGAGGACTCGACGGAAGGGACACGATGACGACGATTCTCGAACGGCTCGAACGGATGGACGGAGAGCTCGTGCGGCTCCGGCGCGAGCTGATCGAGCTCCGCGCCGAGGTCATCGCCTCCGCTCCTATCTCCCCCTCCGCTCCGCGGCCGGAGGCAACGCCGCTCCGGACGACTCCCGCTCCGCAGCAGCCGGCGCCCCAGCCTGTGGCCGAGCCCGCTCCGGCGCGCGAACCGTCGTTCTGGAGCCGCGAAATGGTGCTGGCGCGGATCGAGGCGGCCGACCTGCTCGGCGCTCGCGGCCTCGCCTTCGCGGGTGGGGTAGTGACACTCCTCGGCGTCGTCTTCTTCTTCGCGCTCGCCGCGAGCAACGGCTGGATCGGCCCGGTCGCCCGGGTGCTTCTCGGCGCGGGCGCGTCGGCGATCGTCTTCGTCGCCGGCATCCTCGTACACCACCGCTACGGGCGCCTGCACGCGGCCGTCGCCGCAGCCGGCGCCGGGATCGCCGGGAGCTACGCGACGCTCCTCTTTGCGGCAGCGCGCTACGAGCTCGTGCCGCCGCTCGGCGCTCTTGTCGCCGCGGCTGCGATCGCCGCCCTCGCCGTCGCGCTCTCGCTGCACTGGTCGTCTGAGGTCGTCGCCGCGCTCGGACTGATCGGCGCCATGTGCGTCCCGGCCGTCGCGCTCATCGACGAGGACGCGACTGCCACAGCAACGGCCTTCGTCGCCTTCGTGCTCCTCGGCGCCGCCGTTGTCGCGGTGCGGCAGCGCTGGGACGGGCTCCTGATCCTTGCGGGCGCCGTCAGCGTGCCGCAGCTTGCCGTTCTCGTCTTCGACGAAGGCGAACCTGCGCGAGCTCGCGTGCTCGTCGTCGTGGCTGCGTTCGGGCTGCTCTATCTCGCCATCGGCATCGCGACGCAGCTCCGCAACGGCGGCCCGCGGCTCGACTCGCTCGCGGGGACGTTCGCCGGCGGCAACGTCGCGCTGACGCTCTTCTCGAGCTTTCTGCTCCTTGACGGCAACCCGCGGGGGGTCGCATGCGCTCTGGCGGCGGCGATCTACGTCGCGGTCGCCATCGGCTTCCGTCGCGAAGCCGAGCTGTCGGCGCTCGCGTCGGCGGGAGCGTCCGCTCTGGCCGCGGTCGCGTTGGCGCAGTTCCTCGACGGTCCCGCGCTCGTCGTCGCCTGGGCGGCGGAGACCGTGGCGCTCGCCTGGCTCGGCCGCAGGCTCGCGGACATGCGGTTCCAGCTGCTCGCGCTCGCCTATCTCGGGCTTGCGCTCGCGTACGCGCTGTCTGTCGAAGCCGATCCGGCGCTGCTGTACAGCCGGAACGGCGACTATCTCGACGCTGTCCCCGCGCTCCTTGCGGTCGCCGCTGCGGCGATCGGCTACGGCCTGATCGCGAGCGCGTGGCCGCCCGCCCGCGGCCTTGAAGCCATGCCGGCGTTCCTGCGCGGCCTCGTCGAGGATCTCCAGCACCTTCGCCGCGAGGTGCAGGTCACGGTCGTCGCGCTCGGCGCTGTGCTCGCTCTCGGCGCCACGTCTCTCGCCACGCTGGATGTCTTCGAGCGGTTGAACGTCGTGCCCGCGTTCGAATGGGGTCACGTCGCTGTCACCGGACTCTGGGGACTCGCCGCGGTCGGAGCGCTCGCCATCGGCCTCGTCCGGCGTTCACGCTCGTTCGAGATCGCCGGCCTCGTCTGGCTCGCCGTGTCGGTGCTCTCCATCGCCTCGTTCGGCCTGGACGAGCTCGGCGAGCAGCGAGGCTGGGCGGCACTCGCACTGGCGGTGGCGTTCGTCGTCGCGGCGCTCGTGCACGGCCTTCGCTCCGGTAGGGAACGGCTGATTCCCGCCGCCGCGGTCGCGTTCGGCACTGTCCTGTCGGGCTTTGCCGCGCTCGACCTGGTCGAGGGAGACGCGCGCGGCTACGCGCTCCTCGCCGCAGCGGGCATCCACGCCCTTGTCGCGGTCGCCGTTCACCGCGCGCGCGACCTCGGCACCCCGTTCTGGGCGGCAGCGTTCGTGCTCGCGGTCAGCGGCTCGACCTTCCTGCTCGAGGACACCTGGCTCGTTCTCGCCTGGACGGTCGGAGCCGCCGCAACCGCCTGGCTCGCGCGCCTCGTGGGCGAGCCGCGCCTCTGGCTCCCCTCCGTCGCGCTCGTCGCGCTGGCGGCTGGGGAGACGCTCTCGTCGCTGGCGCCGCCCGTGGACTTCCTGAGCTCGAGCACGACGCCCGCGTCCGGGGTTCCCGCGCTGCTTCTGCTCGTCTGTTCGATCGTCGCGGTCGGCGCAGCCATCCGCCGGGTCGAGCCCGGAGACACTTTCGACGAGGGGATCAACGGCGCGGCCGATTGGATTCGTGCCGGTGCACGGTGGTCGGCGCCGCTGCTCGCGCTCTATGCGGCATCGCTCGCGATCCTCGAGCTGGCGCAGTCGTTCGGGAGCGCAGCGCTCGAGACCGAGTTCCAGCGCGGGCACACGGGTGTGAGCGCGCTCTGGGGCGCCGTCGCCCTCGCCGCGCTCGTCGTCGGGCTGCGGCGCGACTCGCGGGCTCTACGCCTCGGCGGCCTCGGCCTCTTCGCGGTCGCGCTTCTGAAGCTCTTCCTCTACGACCTCAGCACGCTCAGCTCGGTCACCCGGGCCGCGTCGTTCCTCGCCGTCGGCGCGGTGCTCCTGCTCGCCGGCTTCTTCTACCAGCGGCTCGCCTCGGAACCGAGCTAGTCGGAGGCGGGCAGGACGTCGCAGGCCCACTCGCTCTGCTTCCACGCCGGGACCGGCGGCACGCAGTCGGCGCGCGGCGTAAAGCGCGAGCGCTCTACGAGCTCGAGCTTGTGGATGTAGCGCGGACAGTTCGGGAAGACCTCCGCCGCGCGCACGCGCACCACGCACTGCGCGCGCGGGAACTCGGCCAGCAGCGGGTCGCTCGGATCGATCGAGGCGACGCCGTTCAACCGCAGGCGCTTCTGCCCCTCGAAGTCGAGGAAGAGCAGTCCGACATGCGGATTCTCGGCGATGTTCCCGAGCGAGAGATACATCCCGTTCCCATCGAAGCTCGGAAACGCGATCGTTTGCTGGTCGAGGACGCGGACGAATCCCGGCTCGCCGCCCTTGTACGAGCACTGCCCTCCGCGTCGGCTGTGGCGAGAAAGAACATGTCGCGCGCCTCGATGAACGCGCGGTCGCCGTCGTCGATCGCGTCGTGCACGATTCGCTCCTCGATTCGATCCGCGAGGCGCCGCGTGTCGAATCGATCCTGGAGGTTCCGGTTGCCCTCGTGGTACAGCGGCATCGCTCCGTCATCATCCTTCTCGTGAGCTCCCGCGTCTACATCTACGCTCTCCTCGCACTGGCTCTTGCCGGCTGTGGCCGGCCCGAGGGAGGGGAGGTGGATGTCGTGAACGCGGACGGCGCGATCGTGGTCGCGGCGCTCGGCGACTCGATTCACGCGGGCTCGCCGTACTGGGATCCCGATCCGGACGTGCGTGCCACCTACGGCGACGACCTCGACGAGCAAAGCCAGTGGGAGTACTGGGCGGCACAGAAGGATCCACGCCTCCGCTTCCGCAACTGCGGCGTCTGGGGCGAACGAACGGACGAGATCGCGGACCGCTTCGACGCGTGCGCCGAGGGTGCCGACGTCCTCATCGTTCAGGGCGGGATCAACGACATCGCGCAGGGTCGCGACGTCGAGCCCGCCGCCGAGAGCCTGCGCGCGATGGTGCGGAAGGGGAAGGAGCGCGGGCTCCGCGTCGCGATCGCGAACGTGCTGCCGTGGAACCGCGGCTGGCCGACCTCGGAGGAGCCGATCAACCGGCTGAACGAGCTGATCGACGAGCTCGCGCGCGACGAGGGCGTGCCGGTGCTTCCCTTCTATGCGACGCTCGAGAGTCCGGACTCGCCCGGCCGGATGCGCGACGAGTGGACCTCCGACGGCGATCATCCATCCGTCGAGGGCTACAGGCGGCTCGGCGAGCTTGCATTTAGGCTCCCCTGATGCTCGGCTACGGCGCTCGCTCGATGACCTCTCCGCTCCTGCGCGTGCTCGTACGCCCGCCGCAGCCGGCAGACGGCGCGCGCTGGCGCGAGTACGGTTGGCGGGCGGAGCCCGACCTCGCGGCGGCAGTGGCCGAGCACGAGGCGTTTCGCGAGATTCTCGAGGACGCCGGCGCGGAGGTGATCGTCGCCGAGGGCGAGTGTGGCAACCCGGACGCGATCTACGCGTACGACCCGGTGCTTGTCGGCGAGCGCGGCGCCGTGCTGTTGCGTCCCGGGAAGAACGCGCGTCTCGGCGAGCCGGACGCGCTCGAGGTGGATCTCGCAGAAGCCGGAGTTCCCGTCGCCGCGCGGATCGAGCCACCCGGGACGATCGACGGCGGCGACACGCTCTGGCTCGATCGCGAAACGCTGCTCGTGGGGCGGGGCTACCGCACGAATACCTCGGGCGTCGAGCAGCTCCAACGGGCCTTTCCCGACGCCGAGGTGCTCTCGTACGACCTACCGCACTGGCACGGCCGCGCCGAGGTGATGCACCTGATGAGCCTGATCTCGCCGCTCGACGAGGACCTCGCGCTGGTCTACGCGCGGCTCATGCCGGTGCGGCTGATGGAG
>JALYRA010000163.1 GCA_030855545.1 Actinomycetota bacterium
CCTGGGCGACGAAGCGGAACGAGTTCATGTTCTTCAGCTCGCAGCGCGTGCGCAGCTCGGAGGATCCGGACGGCCGCACCGAGACGTTGGCGTCGACCCGCAGCTGGCCCTTCTCCATCTCGGCGTCCGAGATCCCGAGCTCGACGACGGTCTGTCGCAGGAGTTGGAGGAAGCGGCGCGCATCCTCGGAGGAGTGGATGTCCGGCCCGGTGACGATCTCGACGAGCGGCGTCCCGCCGCGGTTGAAGTCGACGAGCGAGTAGTCGGCGCCGCCGATCCTGCCGGTGCGGCCGCCGACGTGCGTGTTCTTGGCGGCGTCCTCCTCGAGATGCGCGCGCACGATCTCGACCTCGTGGTCACCCTCGGGCGTCGGCACTAGCACCTTGCCGCTTATGCAAGATGGTAGATCGTATTGCGAAATCTGATAACCCTTGGGCAAATCCGGGTACGGGTAGTGCTTTCGCGCGAAGACGGCGCGCGGCGCGATCTCGCAGCCAAGCGCGAGCCCGAGCTTGACCGTCCACTCGAGCGCCGTGCGGTTCGCCACCGGCAGCGCTCCGGGAAAGCCGAGGCAAACGGGACAGGTCTGCGTGTTCTCGCCGCCGCCGAAGCCGTTCGCGCAGCGGCAGAACATCTTCGTCCGCGTCTTCAGCTGGACGTGCACCTCGAGTCCGACGACCGGCTGCCACTCAGACACGAAGCCGCTCCGGAACCGGGTCGAAGCCGATGGCCGTCTCGAGCGCGTGCCCGGCGCGAAAGAGCGAGTTCTCCGACAGCTGCGGCCCGATCAGCTGCAGACCGACCGGAAGGCCGTCCGAGAGGCCGCACGGCACGCTCAGGCCCGGGAGGCCGGCCATGCAGGACGGGATCGTCAGCAGGTCGGAGAGGTACATCGCGAGCGGGTCGGCGGTCTTCGCGCCCAACTCGAACGCGACGGTCGGCGAGGTCGGCGAGACGAGCAGGTCGAAGCGCTCGAACGCTGCGGCGTGTTCGCGAACGATCACGGTTCGCACCTTCTGCGCCTGGCCGTAGTAGGCCTCGTAGTAGCCGGCCGAGAGGGCGTAGGCGCCGAGCATGATCCGGCGTTTCGGCTCGTCGCCGAAGCCGGCGTCGCGCGTCCGCTCGACCATCGCGTCGTAACTGTCGGCGTCGACGCGAATCGCGTAGCGAACGCCGTCGTAGCGAGCGAGGTTCGAGGAGGCCTCCGCGGGCGCGATCAGGTAGTAGCAGGCGAGCCCGTACTCGACCGACCGCGGCAGCTCGCACTCCCCCACTTCGGCGCCGAGGTCCCGCGCCAGCTCGATCGCCTTCTGCACCGCAGCGGTGACGCCCGGCTCGATCCCCTCCGCCTCGTTCAGCTCCCTGGGAACGCCGATCCGGAGGCCCTTTAGGCTCTCGCCCTCGGGCAGCACGACCTCGGGGACGTCCACGGTCGTCGAGTCGGCGGGGTCGCGACCGGCGATGATCGAGTAGAGCCGCGCGCAGTCGCGGACGTTCTTCGCGACCGGGCCGACCTGATCGAGGCTCGACGCGAAGGCGACGACGCCGAAACGGCTGACCGTTCCGTACGTGGGGCGCAGGCCGACGTTGCCGCAGAGCGCGGAAGGCTGCTTGATCGAGCCGCCCGTGTCCGACCCGAGTCCCCACGGGGCGAGCCCAGCCGAGACCGCGGCGGCAGTGCCGCCACCCGAGCCGCCCGGCACGCGGGTTGGATCCCAGGGATTGTGGGAGGGCCCGAAGGCCGAGTTCTCCGTCGACGAGCCCATCGCGAACTCGTCCGTGTTTGTCTTGCCGAGCAGCGGCAGCCCCGCGGCCTTACAGCGCGCGGCCACGGTCGCGTCGAAGACGGGCACGTAGCCCTCGAGGATCTTCGAGCCGGCCGTCGTCTCGACGCCCTCCGTGGAGATGACGTCCTTGAGCGCAATCGGCACACCCTCGCCCACCGGATCACCGACGGTGCGGAGGTAGCAGTGGAGCTCGCCGTCGCGCTCGGCGATCGCGTCGAGGTAGGCGCGGTGCAGCTCCGCGGCGGTGACGTCCTTCCTCTCGAGCAGCCCGAGCGCCTCCTCGGCAGTGAGGCGAAGCGTGTCGATCATGTGGTTGGCGGAACCTTGAAGAGGTCGCCCTCGCGGGCCGGCGCGTTCGCGAACGCCTGCTCGAGCGAGAGGGATTCGTGGGGCTCGTCCTCGGCCCAGCCGTTGACGAGCTCGAGTGGATGCGAGGTCGGCGGCACGTCGCTGAGGTCGAGCTCGCTCACCTTCGAGACCGCCTCGAGGATCGCGCTCAGCTCACCGGTGAGGCGATCCACCTCGTCGTCGGTCAGCTCGAGCCGAGCCAGCTTGGCGACGTGGAGCACTTCTGCGCGTGTGATTGCCATCGATCCATCCTTCCAGAAGCTTCAGACTATGGGCCGGGAGCGAAGCGACCCCTTCAGGGGTCTTGTGCGCGGGCACGGGCTTTGCCCGTGTCCTTGCGCAAAACAGAACGGGCCCCCTTGCGGGAGCCCGTTCGAAGCTCGATCCGGAAGGAGTACTAGCCGGCCGTGACGTTCGCGGCCTGGGCGCCCTTGGGCCCCTGGACGACCTCGAACTCGACCTTCTGACCTTCGGTCAGCGACTTGTAGCCGTCCATCGTGATCGCGGAGAAGTGCACGAAGACGTCCTCGCCACCCTC
>JALYRA010000174.1 GCA_030855545.1 Actinomycetota bacterium
CGGTCGGGGCGGTCAACGGCGACCTCAACTCGCGGCGCGGCCGCCTGCACGGGATGGAGCCGGCTTCAGGGGTGACGACGATCAAGGCCGAGGTGCCGATGGCCGAGATGCTCACCTACCTCCAGACGCTGACCTCGATCACCGGCGGCCGCGGCGACTACTCGATGCACTTCCTCCGCTACGAGGAGGTTCCGTCACACGTCGCCCAGAAGGTGATTGAGGACACGAAACGGGAACGGGAAGCCGCCGCGGCTCATTAGCTTTCTGCCAAGGAGGGACGGGCAAAGCCCGCCCCTCCGGCAAAGACCCCTGACGGGAGCCGCCCTAGATCGCTTGCGGTTGGCTGTCGGACTGCGGCGCGTCGCCTGCGCGTACGCGCTTGATCAGCTCCACAACGTCGGCGAGCTCCTGCTCGAGGTCGCGCTGGTATTCGTCCAGCCGCTCGAGCACGTTCTCGCGGGCGTAGAAGCGCGCGCCGAGAGGCGGGCGTCTGCGCTGAAATCTGCGGTGATGCATCTGTCACCTCCTTTCCTGGTATCGCGTGAGAAATGTGCCGATCTGCAGACGGGTGTCCGCGAGCGAGGCAGCCCAGCGGTCGAGGGCCTCACCGCCGGCGCTGGTGAGCTCGTACGTGCGCTTGGCCGGGCCGGGAAGGCTCTCGTCCCACTCACTCGATACGAGCCCTTGCTCCTCGAGCGCGCGGAGGACGCGATAGAGGTTGCCGACGTCGACACGCTCGTCGCCGGTCAGCTCGGGCAGCCGCTCGAGCAGGTCGTATCCGTGCGCCTTGCGCTCGCGCAGGAGAAGGAGTAGGGCAGCGATCTGAAAGCGCTCGATCCGCCCACCCCGTCCGTGCCATCCGCGTCGTCGATACATATGTGAGTTACATATAGAAGATCGCGGGCGTTGTGAGATGGATCCCTGTGGATAACTCGAGCCGTTTGCTACGGTCGCCGGCATGCATGTGACGCGTTCTGCCGTAACGCGAACCTGCGCCATCTGCGAACGCTCGCTTCTCATGGGTGAGCACGCGATCCGCTTTTCGCCCGATGGCGGTGACTACGTCGACGTCTGCCCGCTCTGCGCCGACATCGCGCTCGAGCACGGCTGGCTGCGGGAGGGAAGTCCGTCGACGCCGAACCACACCGTTCACGCGCGCCGGCGCAAGAGCCGCTGGGGCGGGCTGCTCGGTGGCAGGCGCGCGGAGGAGGCGCCCGTGGCCGACGAGCCGATCCTGCGCCGGCTCTCGGAGCCCGAACTCGCGGTCGTCGAAGCCGCCGACCTCTTCAACGCGAGCCCGCACCGTCGCACGGTCGCGGGCGTCGCGAAGAGCCTCGGCGCCCCGAAGGCGTCGATCGTGCCGCTCTCCGGCGTCAGCGGCGAGATGATCCTCACCGTCGCCTGGGAGATCTCGTGGTACCAGTACCGGGTCTCGCCGGACGCGGCGCAGCCGCTCCGGCTCGCGGAGCGCGGCCACGACCTGAGCGAGCTCGAGAGCAGCTACCAGGACTGGAACGCGCAACTCGCGGACGACGGCAGGCTGATGCCGGACATCGCGCGGGTCTGATGCCCGATACCTCCACGCTGCTCGTCTTCGCCGCCGCGGCGCTGGCGCTGATCGTCGTCCCCGGGCCGGCCGTGCTCTACATCGTCGCCCAGAGCATCGACCGCGGGCGGCTCGCCGGGCTCGTATCCTCCTTTGGCGTCGCGACGGGTGGGCTCGTCCACGTCACCGCGGCGGCGATCGGGCTCTCGTCCCTGCTCGTCTCATCGGCGACGGCGTTCAACGTCGTCAAGTACGCGGTGCGGCGTACCTCATCGGTCTCGGGCTCTGGACGCTCCTGCGGCGCCCGGACGAGCCCGTGGTCGAGATCCGGAAGGAGCGTAAGCTGAGCCGGCGCTTCTGCCAGGGCGTCGTCGTCAACATCTTGAACCCGAAGACGGCGCTCTTCTTCTTCGCGTTCCTGCCGCAGTTCGTCGACCCTGGGAAGGGGTCGGCGG
>JALYRA010000238.1 GCA_030855545.1 Actinomycetota bacterium
ATGTAGAGCGGCGTACTCTGGTCGTCGAGCTGGTCGACGTAGACGACGAGCGGCAGACGCTCCACGAGCTCCTGGAAGTCGAAACGTGCCATCCGCCTGTTCATCGGTACGAACGGCCGGAAGATGAGGCTCGCTCAACTTCCACCCGCCGCAGCCGACCACAGGGACGTGAACTCCACTACGGCCAAGCCCACCTGCGTCGTCGCCGACGACCATCCTCCTGTCCTCGAGAGCATCTCGCGCTATCTCGCTGTCCAGGGCTTTCGCGTCGTCGGCCGTGCAAAGAACGGGGAGGAGGCGATCGCGCTCGTGGAGTCCCAGCGGCCGACCCTCGCCGTCCTCGACCTCCGGATGCCGGTGATCGCGGGAGCCGCGGTGATTCGCCAGGTCGCGCGCACGACGCCTCAGTGCAGCTCCGTCGTCTACTCCGGATTCGGGGACTCGGCGCTCCTGACCGAGGCGCTCGACGCGGGCGCGCGAGGGTTCGTGCTCAAGGATGCTCCTCTCGAGGCGCTCACGCGCGCGCTCGAGACCGTCAACACCGGCGGCATGTACATCGACCCGGCTCTCGCCGACGCCTTGATCGGCGCGGCTCCCGCCCGGGAGCTCGGCCTCACGATTCGCGAGCGCGAGGTGCTCCGCCTCCTCGCCGACGGTCACTCGAACGAGTCGATCGGCCGCGAGCTCTTCATCTCTCCCGACACCGCCCGCACCCAACTCGGCGCGGCGATGGCGAAACTCGGCGTCTCCACCCGCACGCAGGCCGTCGCGAAGGCGCTCCGCGACGCCATGATCGCCTAGCGCGGCAATCCGGCTTGACAGCCGCCCCGCGAGGATCGATTCTTTCGGCACAACCGAGACTGCGGCAGGACGGAGTGGACGACATGACGACCGCTGCTGCCGCGTACGTGGAGGAGCGTCCCCGCTGGCGGACGGCCCACACGTTTTTGCTCGGGCTGATCCTCACCGCGATCTCGGTGGCCGGGGTCGGCTTGCCTCGCACCGACGGACAGCTCGGCTTCGTCGGACAAAGAACAGTGCTGGCCTGGCTCGCGATTGCGGTCTTGATGGCGGCCTTCGCCGCTGTTGCCGGCCACGGGATCACGGGCCTCTGGCGCGGCGTCCTCATCGACGACCGGCACAGAATCAGTCTCTCCCGGCTGCAGATGCTGCTCTGGACGGTGCTCGTCCTCTCGGCCTACATGGCCGCCGCGCTCGCGAACATCGGCCGCGACGCGGCGACGCCGTTGAACGTCGACATCCCGAGCGAGCTCTGGCTCGTGATGGGCATCTCGACGGCGTCCCTCGTCGCTTCGCCCGCCGCGCTCGCCTACAAGCAGCGTCGGCGTCCAGGCCAGGTGGAGAGCCTCGCGGCGGAGGCGGACTCCCAGTTCGCCGACCTCTTCCGCGGCGAGGAGGTGACGGACAGCCACCATCTCGACCTCGGCAAGGTGCAGATGTTCCTCTTCACTGTCGTCGTCGTCCTCGGGTACGGGCTGGCACTCGGGGCGATGTTCGAGGACACCTCCGGCGCGTTCGTCACGCTGCCGGCCGTCGACGAGGCCATCGTCACACTGCTCGCGATCTCACACGCGGGCTACCTGACGAAGAAAGCCCTGCCGACGGCGCCACCGCCGGCAGGTGCGTAAGGTCGGCCTACCCCGCCAGGCCGGCACCCATCTTCTCCGCCAGGGCTGCACGCCGCGAGTGCTCCTTGCCGTTCCGGAACTCGGCGATGTACGCGTCGAAGTTCCACGCGTCGAGGAACTTCTCCGCCCCCCAGCGGCCCGAGTCGTACAGGGCAAGCGCTCGCTCCGGACTGAGGTCGAACTCGGTCGTGCCGACACCCATCGTCGGGATCGGGATCGTCCGCGCATAGTTCGCCTGCTCGACGTAGAGGCGATCGTGCGCCTCCATCATCGTCTGCGCGAGCGCCTTCACGTAGTCGACGACGGCGCCCGGACCGCGGCCCTCCATCTTCGCCTTCGGAAGCCGCTCGCCGATCGGCACCGAGGGCTTCGGCTCCACCAGCAGCAGCCCGAACGTCGGCCAGTCGGGCGGTGTGCCGTCCTCGCAGTCGAAGAGCCAGACCGGGAAGTTCGAGAGCATGCCCCCGTCGACGATCACGTGCGTGCGGCCCGTCTCCGGGTTCTCCAGACGGACAGGCTCGAAGAAGACCGGGATGCTCATGCTCATCCGCACCGCGAGCGCGACGTCGAGCTCGTCGGGCTCGATTCCGAGCTTGCGTGCGTCGCGGGGCAGCACGAGCAGCTCGTGCGTGGTCACGTCGGAGGCGATCACCTGGAGCCGCGAGCGGAAGCGCGGATCGTCGGCGTAGTCGGGGTGGACGAGGTCGGCGAACGTGCGGACACCCTTCGCCTCGAGCCGCTCCCGGATCCACTCGAGGAAGTACGTGCCCTCGTAGAGCCCGAGGTCGAGCAGCATCGAGAGCGACCGTTCGGCGAGCGGCACTTTGTCCTCCCAGCCCTTGTCCTGGAAGGCGCGGTAGTCGAGGCCCATGATGATCTCGCGCAGCTCGGCGGCCGTGTAACCCGCGGCGAGCAGTGCTGCCGAGATCGCCCCGGCCGAGGTTCCCGCGACGTTTTGCGGGCGGTACCCGCGCTCCTCGAGCGTGGCGAGCGCGCCCGCGAGGCCGATTCCCTTGACGCCGCCGCCTTCGAAGACGAGGTCGACGTGCTTGTCCGTTCCGGTCATGCGAGCTCCCCTCGGATCAGGGCGGGCCGCACCGCCGGACATCGAGCTTGCATTGTGCCGCGCGCGGCGGGATCATGCAATGGACGT
>JALYRA010000287.1 GCA_030855545.1 Actinomycetota bacterium
AGGGGCGTTGCGCGAGCTTGCCGTCGTCGGCGCGCGAGAAGAACGCGCCCCAGTGCTCGAGCTGGTAGATGTCCGCCGGCGCCTCGCGCGTGAAGATCTCGATCGAGTCCTGGTCGCCGAGATAGTCGGACCCCTTGACTGTGTCGAAGGCGTGGGTTTCCGGGCTGTCCTCGGCGGCGTTCCCGAGCGCCGCGTTGATCCCGCCCTCGGCCGCGCCTGAGTGGCTGCGGGTCGGGTGGAGCTTCGAGACGATCGCGACGTCGGCGCCCGCGTCGTGGGCCTCGATCGCGGCGCGCATGCCTGCGCACCCGGCCCCGATCACGAGTACGTCGTGCTTCGCGTCCACCGGTGTTGACGCTATCCGAAAGGCTCAGGATGGTGCGCCATTACGTCGGACCCGACATGTGCTCCAGTAGCGGCAGACACGTGTTTTTGCGAGGGGCTAGAGGAACCTATCCCAGACCTCCTGACCGAGCGAGCTACGGGTCGCTCTCACGATCGCTTCGGAAAGCCTCGTCGACGAGGCTGCGGCAGAGCTCTTCCTGACGCCGAACACCGTCGAAGCTCACGCGCGCAGCGTCTACAGGAAGCTCGGAATCGAATCGACGAACGAGCTGGCCCAGCTGCTGACCGGCGTCGCCGCCGTCGCTAGACGCGCGGCCCGCCGGCGACGATGTTGTCGTCGGCGTCGAACTTGGTGAAGTTGTCGCGGAACATCGCCGCGAGCTCGTTGGCCTTCGCGTCGTAGGCGTCGGCGTCGCTCCACGTCGAACGCGGGTCGAGCAGGCTCGAGTCGACATCAGGCACCTCGACGGGAACCTCGAAGCCGAACAGCTCGTCCGTCCGGTACTCGACGCCGTCGAGCTCGCCGGAGATCGCGGCGCGCAGGAGCGCGCGCGTGGCGGCGATCGGCATCCGCTCGCCCTCGCCGTACATGCCGCCCGTCCAGCCCGTGTTGACGAGCCAGACCTTGGCGCCGTGCTCGTCGAGCCGCCTCGCGAGCAACCGCGCGTAAACAACGGGGGACTGCGGCAGGAACGGGGCGCCGAAGCACGCGGAGAAGGTCGGCTGCGGCTCCTTGACACCGATCTCCGTGCCGGCGAGCTTCGCGGTGAAGCCGGAGAGGAACCAGTACATCGCCTGGTCTCGGGTGAGACGTGCGATCGGCGGCAGGATCCCGAAGGCGTCGGCGGTGAGGAAGATCACCGCTTGCGGGTGCCCGGCGCGCTTCGCCGGCAGCGCGTTCGCGATCTGCTCGAGCTTGTAGGCGGCGCGCGTGTTCTCCGTCTTCGAGCCGTCGTCGAGGTCGACGACGCCGCGGTCGTCGACCACGACGTTCTCGAGGATCGTCCCGAACGTCCGCGTCGTCTTGAAGATCTGCGGCTCGGCCTCGGCCGAGAGGTTGATCACCTTCGCGTAGCAGCCGCCCTCGAAGTTGAAGACGCCGTCGTTGCCCCAGCCGTGCTCGTCGTCGCCGATCAGCGAGCGCTCCGGATCGGCCGAGAGCGTGGTCTTGCCGGTGCCCGAGAGCCCGAAGAAGATCGCGACGTCGTCGTTCTCCCCCACGTTCGCCGAGCAGTGCATCGGGAAGACGTCCTCGAGCGGGAGCCGGTCGTTCATCAGCGTGAAAATCGACTTCTTGATCTCGCCCGCGTAAAAGGTGCCGCCGATCAGCACCTCCTGGCGCGTCGGGTGGAGTACGACGAAGGTGCCGGTGCGCGTTCCGTCGGTGTCGGGGTCGGACTCGATCCCTGGCGCGTGCAGGACAAGTGCCTGCGGCTCGAAGCCGCGCAGCTCGTCGGCGGTCGGGTCGATGAACATCGTCCGCGCGAAGAGCGCGTGGTAGGGGTAGCTCGTGACGACGCGGACAGCGATTCGCTGCTTCGGGTCGGCGCCGGCGAACGCGTCGATCACGTAGACGTCGCTGTCGCCGATGTGTGAGACAACCTTTTCGCGCAACCCCTCGAAGTGCTCCTCCGAGATCTCGGCGTTGACGTCGCCCCACCAGATCCGGTCCTCGGAACCCGCCTCGCGGACGACGAACTTGTCCTTCGGCGAGCGCCCGGTGTGCTTGCCCGTGTCGACGGCGAGCGGCCCGCCCTCCGCGATGCGGCCCTCGCGCCGCTCGAGCGCGTGCGCGTAGAGCTGCGAGGTGGTCGGGTTCCAGTGCACGGCGCCCCGGGTCTCGATTCCGTGGGCAGCCAGGCCCGTGCGTGACTCCGTGGTCGCCATGCCGCGGGCATCTTACGGTTCCCGGCTGGATATGGTCGGAGGATGCCGCGGGCCCGCGACCTCGGAATCCGGATCGGACGGCTTCCCTCCGGCGACGAGAACGCGATCACCGACATCGAGGGCATCCGCGTCGGCCACACGACGCTGATCGAGGGGGTCAGCGTCCGGACGGGCGTCACCGTCGTCGTCCCGCCGCCGGAGTCGCTCTTCGCGGGCGCGCACCGGATCAACGGCAACGGAGAGCTGACTGGGCTCGAATGGATTCGCGACTCCGGACTGCTGACGACCCCGATCGGGCTCACCAATACGCACTCCGTCGGAGTCGTTCGCGATGCGCTTGTCGACGCTGCCCAGCACGAGGAGGGGAGCGACCGCTGGAGCCTGCCGGTCGTCGGCGAGACCTGGGACGGCTTTCTCAACGACATCAACGGCTTCCACGTCAAGCCGGAGCATGTGGCATCGGCGCTCGCCGGCGCCCGGGGCGGCGCGGTCGAAGAAGGCGCCGTGGGCGGCGGCACGGGCATGGTCTGCCACGGCTTCAAGGGAGGGATCGGCACGGCCTCCCGCGTCGTCGAGGACGGCTGGACGGTCGGCGTGCTCGTGCAGGCGAACCACGGTCGCCGCGCCCGGCTTCGCATCGACGGAGCTCCGGTGGGCGAGCGAATCGGCGCCGACTCGGTCGCGCTTCCCGGGGACGAGGATGACAGCGGCTCCGGCTCGATCATCGTCCTGATCGCAACCGACGCGCCGCTCCTACCGGGCCAGTGCGAGCACCTGGCCCGCCGGGCGTCGTATGGGATCGCGCGGACCGGCGGCATGGGCGAGACGACGAGCGGCGACTTCGCGCTCTGCTTGTCGACCGGGAACCGCGGTCTCGACGCTGAGGACGCCGAGCTGTCGGTGCGAATGCTGAACGAAACCGGGATCGACGCTCTCTACGAGGCGACGATCGACGCGGTCGAGGAGTCGATCCTGAACGCGATGCTCGGTGCGGAGACGATGACGGGCCGGCACGGCACTGCACACGCGCTTCCTCACGACCTCCTCGTCGAAGCGCTCCGACTATCCTGAGCACATGCGCCGAGTGCTGGCACTCACGCTCGTCCTCCTCGCCGCCGGCTGCGGCGGGGGTGGCAGCGGCGGTAGCGACGACGGCCTCGGAAACATCGAGACCGGCACCTCGTCGGGCGCCGACTTCGAGCTCTTCGCCAGTGAGTTCTCCTTTGCGCCGCCGTTCCTCGTCTTCGAGAAGGCGGGCAGCTACTCGATCTCGCTCCGCAACGACGGCAACGTGCCTCACAACTTCACGATCGAGGGCGTCGGCAAGACGCCCGACGTGCAGCCGGGCGAGACGACGACGGTGGAGCTGACGCTGAAAGTGGGCAACTTCGAGTACCTCTGCACGATCGCCGACCATGCCGAGCAGGGTATGACCGGGACCTTGAACGTCCTCGGCTAGCTGAGTACCCCTTCGGTGTCGCGGGAGACGAGCGACGCGTAGCGGCCGCCCGCCGCGAGCAGCTCCTCGTGCGTGCCGACCTCGGCGACGCGACCGCGGTCGAGGACGACGATCTGGTCGGCGTCGCGGACGGTCGAGAGCCGGTGCGCGATCGCGATCGTCGTCCGCCCCTCGGCGAGCCGCTCGAGCGCCTCCTGCACGGCGCGCTCCGTCTGCGTGTCGAGCGCCGAGGTCGCCTCGTCGAGCACGAGGATCGGCGGGTTGCGCAAGATCGTCCGCGCGATCGCGATCCGCTGCCGCTCGCCACCGGAGAAGCGGTAGCCGCGCTCACCGACGACCGTCTCGTAGCCCTCCGGCAGGCCGGCGATCAGCCCGTGGATCTGGGCGGCGCGCGCCGCCTCCTCGACGTCCTCGTCAGTCGCCCCCGGGCGCGCGAAGCGGAGGTTCTCACGCACGGTCGCGTGGAAGAGATACGTCTCTTGCGAGACGACGCCGACCGCGTCCGCGAGCGAGTCGAAGGTGAGCTCGCGGACGTCGACGCCGTCGATCGTCACGCTTCCCTCCGTCGCGTCGTAGAGGCGCGCGACGAGATAGCCGGCCGTGGTCTTACCCGATCCCGTCTCGCCGACGAGGGCCGTTTTCGATCCGGCAGGCACCTCGAACGACACCTCCTCCAACGTCCAGGCGGCATCGTCGTAGCGGAACCAGACCCCGTCGAAGGAGACGTGTCCGCTCGGCGTCTCGAGCGTCCGCGTTCCGGCCTCGATGTCGACCGGCTGGTCGAGGTACTCGAAGACACGGTCGAAGAGCGCGAGCGACGTCTGCACCTCGAGCGAGACGCCGAGCAATGAGCCGACCGGGAAGAAGAGGCGCGCCTGCAACGTCGTGAACGCGATCACCGTTCCGATCGAGACGGCCCCCGCGTAGTGGCCCGCGAACAGGTAGACGAGCGCCGGCATCACTGCGAACGAGGTCTGGATCGACGCCATCATCCAGCGGCCTGTCATCCGGCTGCGCACCTCGAGGTCGGCGAGCCGGGCCGACTCGTTCTCGAAGCGAGTGGCGAGCTCGCCGGCGCGGCCCATCGTCTTGCCGAGCAGGATCCCGGAGACCGAGAGCGACTCCTGCACGAGGCTCGAGATGTCGGCCATCGACTCCTGCCGCACCTTGGCGACCTTGCGGCGCTGGTCGCCGACACGCTTCGTCAGCCAGACGAACAGCGGCAAGAGGGCGAGCGCGAACAGCGTCAGCCGCCAGTCGAGAAAGAACATCGCCACGATCGTCGCCAGCACCGTCGTCACGTTCGAGACGATCGAGGTCGCGGTCGACGTGACCACCTGCTGGACGCCGCCGATGTCGTTGGCGAGCCGCGACTGCACCTCACCGGTGCGCGTACGCGTGAAGAACGCGAGCGAGAGCCGCTGCAGGTGCTTGTAGACGGACGTGCGCAGGTCGTGCATCACACGCTGCCCGACCTGGTTCGAGAGCAGCGTCTGGATCACGCCGAGGACGCCGGTGACGATCGCGATCCCGATCATCACGGCGACGAGGACGTTCAGCAGGCGCAGGTCGCGGTCGGGGAGCGCGGTGTCGAAGACTTCCTTGATCAGGAAGGCCGGAACCGATCCGAGCGCGGAGGAGAGGACGATCAGCGCGAGCACGCCGCCCAGACGGGCGCGGTACGGACGGAAGAGAACGGCGATCCGGCGGAGATATGCACGGCGGACCGCAGGATCGGCGGGCCGCTCCACCGGCTCCCTCAGGTCGATCTCTCGATTCCGTCCCCTGGCCATTCGTCACAGGGTACGGAGCGCGCCATTAGGACCGCAGACCCGGTGGGGATTACAAGCGTTCCACCTGCGCCTGCAACTCCCGTGTCAGCTCGCGCGAGCGGGCAACCGTCGGCCGGATCGCCTCGACCAGGATCGGCGCGCCGACGACGAGCCGGATCTTCGGC
>JALYRA010000293.1 GCA_030855545.1 Actinomycetota bacterium
CGCGCGTCGGCGCCTGGCTACCGCTTTCAGCGCAAGTCGACCGAGCAGTACCACGTCTGCCTCGGCGCTCCTGGGATCTCCCGGCGCGACGAGCGGCGCTTTGCCGCGTCGCTCCTCGACTCGATCCTCGGCGGCTCGGCCTCCTCGCGGCTCTTCCAGGAGATCCGCGAGAAGCGCGGGATGGCGTACTCCGTCTACAGCTTCGCCTCCCAATACTCGGACGCGGGGCAGATCGGGCTCTACGTCGGCACGCGCGAGGAGAACCTCGTCGAGTGCCTCGAGATCGTGGCGCGGGAACTGGGCGACGTCTCCGCCGGCAACGTGCGGGCCGGCGAGCTCGAACGGGCGAAGGAGAACCTGAAAGGCCGCATGCTGCTCGCGATGGAGTCGACGTCGAACAGGATGAGCCGGCTCGGCAAGTCGCTGATCACCGACACCGAGCTGCTGCCGCTCGAGGAGATCGTCGCCCGCGTCGACGCGGTCACCGCCGACGACATCGGCGCCGTCGCCGCCGACCTGCTCCGGCTCGACCGGCTGTCCGCCGCGGGCATCGGTCCGAGCGAGGCGCGGTTCAAGGCGGCGATCCAGCGGGTCAACCCGGCGCTGGTGGGACGAAAGGCCGCGTGAGGGTCTACCTGCTCGGCCGGGGCGGAAAGGTCGGCTCCGTGCTCGGACCGGCGCTCGAAGCCGCCGGGCACGAGCTCATCGAATCGCCGGCAGGCGCAGACGCGGCGATCGACTTCACGCGTCCGGATGCCGTGGAGGAAAACGTGCGCGCCTGCCTCGAGGCGGGTGTTCCGTGCGTGATCGGGACGACCGGATTCGACGAGGACCGCGTCGCCGGACTCGCGCGCGAGCACGCGTTGCCGGTCTTCTACGCGCCGAACTTCGCGCTCGGAGCCGTTCTGATGATGCGCTTCGCCGCCGAGGCGGGCAAAGTGCTGCCGCAGGCCGCGATCGTCGAGCTCCACCACGAGACGAAGCTCGACGCGCCCTCCGGGACGGCCAAGGCAACGGCGGCGCTGCTGCCTGAGGGAACGCCGATCCACTCGGTGCGTCTGCCCGGGCTCGTCGCCCACCAGGAGGTCATCTTCGGCGGCGCGGGTCAGACGCTGACGATCCGTCACGACACCACGTCGCGAGAAGCGTTCGTCCCGGGCGTCCTGCTCGCCCTCGAGCAGGTGCGCTCACTGCCACCGGGACTGACCGTCGGACTCGACGCGCTGCTGTAGCGGCCCGCCGCGCGGAAATCGATCCTGCCACCGCCGCAGGGGTGGCCGGAGCGCACAGCGGGCCGCAGCCGCGACTGTGATCGGCTCGGCAGGAGAAGTCAAGCCGCCGAGGTAGGATCACGTCGTGCTCGGCGAAGTCCTGACCGCGATCGTGACACCGTTCAAGGCCGACGGCTCGGTCGACCTCGACAGTTTCCGGGCGCTCGCGCGCCACCTCGTCGAGAACGGCTCCGACGGGCTCGTCGTCACCGGCACGACAGGCGAGAGCCCAACGCTCTCGGATGAGGAGAAGGGCGACCTTTGGCGCACAGCCGTCGAGGAAGTCGGCGACGGCGCGACGGTCATCGCCGGGACCGGCACCTACGACACTCGGCACTCCGTCGCGCTGACGAAGCGCGCTGCTGACGCCGGTGTCGACGCGCTGCTCGTGGTGACGCCGTACTACAACAAGCCGCCGCAGCGCGGGATCGTCGCGCACTTCGAGGCCGTGGCCGCGGCGACCGAGAAGCCTGTCGTCGTCTACAACATTCCCGGCCGCGTCGTGATCAACATCGAGCCCGAGACGATCTCGCGCCTGGCTGAGATCGAGAACGTGAAGGCGGTCAAGCAGGCGAACGACGACCTCGCCCAGGCCAAGCACATCGTCGAGTCCGGCCTCGACCTCTACGCGGGCGACGACGACCTGATCGTGCCGTTCCTCGAGCTCGGCGGCGTCGGCGGTGTCTGCGTGCACACGCACGTCGTCGGCAAGCAGGTGAAAGAGGTGGTCCGGCTCTGGAAGTCGGGCGACCACGACGCTGCGCGCGCGCTCGACCGCGAGATCTACCCCTCGATCGAGTTGCTCCGTGTCGTCGGCAACCCGATCGCGATCAAGTCGGCGCTGAACCAGCTGGGGCACGAGGTGGGCGGCCACCGGCTGCCGCTCGTCGAAGCGAGCCACGACGAGCGTGACCGCGTGCGCGAATGCCTCTCGCGCCTCGGGCTGCTCCAGCCCGCCACGGCGTAGTCGCGGCAATACACTCCCGCGCGTGAGCCTTCGCATCATTCCTCTTGGCGGCCTCGGCGAGGTCGGCAAGAACATGACCGTCTACGAGCACGGCGACGAGATCGTCATCGTCGACGCGGGTCTCGCGTTTCCCCGCGACGAGCACCTCGGCGTCGACCTTGTCCTCCCGGACATCTCGTACCTGGAGGGGAAGCGCGTCCACGCCGTCGTCCTCACCCATGGGCACGAGGATCACGTCGGCGGCCTGCCGTACCTGCTCCGCGAGGTCGACTGCGACAAGGTGATCGGAACGAAGCTGACGCTCGGGCTGATCAAGTCGAAGCTCGACGAGCACGGCCTCACCGCCTCGACC
>JALYRA010000353.1 GCA_030855545.1 Actinomycetota bacterium
CCGCGACGCAGTCGTTCGCGCAGCGCCGTCAGCCGTTGCCGGTCGCGGTCGAACGACCTGCGGGCGCCACGCTCGAGCGCCGACCTGGCCCGGTCGATGCCCTCGCGCTCCCTTGCGATCGAGCGGCGGACGCAGCGCTCGAGCGACTCGCCGGCGCGGATCAACTCCGCCCGCAGCGCTTCGAGGTCGGGAACGACGAGCTTGCCGGCGGCGGTCGGGGTCGAAGCTCGCACGTCCGCGGCGAGGTCGCAGAGCGGCGTGTCCTGCTCGTGTCCGACCGCCGACACCACGGGGACGGCGCAGGACGCGACGGCCCGGACGACGCGCTCGTCGCTGAACGGGAGCAGGTCGTCGAAGCTGCCGCCGCCGCGCGTGAGAACGATCACGTCGATCCCCGGCTGGCGCGCCAGCTCCTGGAGCGCGTCGACGATGCCCGCGGCGGCGCGTGGCCCCTGCACGAGCGTCTCTGCCACAAGCACGCGCGCCGGCGGGAAGCGTGTCTGAATGGTCGTGATCACGTCGCGACGCGCGGCCGCATCGCTGCCCGTGACGAGCCCGATCCGGCGAGGGAATCTCGGCAGGACACGCTTTCGCGACTGCTCGAAGAGACCTTCCGCAGCGAGCGCCTGCTTCAGCCGCTCGATGGCGGCGAGGTGCTCGCCGAGCCCGAACCGCTCGATCGACAGAGCTCGCAGCCGGAACTCGCCCTTGGCAGCGAAGAGCTCGGCGCGTCCGAGCACGTGAATCCGCTCGCCGTCGGCGAGCTCGAGCTTGAGCGCGTCGAAAGTGCGCCGCGGAATCGAGGCGGGCAGGCTGGCTCCTTCCTCCGGATCCTTCAGCGTGAAGAAGACGTTGCCCCAGTTGTCGTTGCGCCGCAGCTCCGTCAGCTCGCCCTCGATCCAGAGCGTGGGGAGCCGCGCGACGTAGTCCGCAACACCGCGGTTGAAGCCCGCAACGGTGTAGACCTTCTTGTCGCCGTAGAGCAGCGGCTCGACTTTCATCACCGCCGAGCGTAGATGATCGTCCTCGTGCCGGAAGCCGTCCCGCCGCTCGGCCTGGCCCGCTACCAGGCCCTCTTCGAGCGTCAGTATGTCGGGCGCCTCGTTCTGAGCGGCCTGCTCGCACGGCTGCCGATGGGAATGATCGGACTGGCGTTGCTGCTGCTCGTGCGCGAGAACGGCGGCAGCTACGCGGCGGCGGGGGCGGTGTCCGGTAGCTACTTCGTCGCGACCGCAATCGGCGCTCCGATCGCGGGACGCCTCGTCGACCGTCGCGGGCAGACGACCGTCCTGCTCCCGCGGGCGGTGATCTTCCCGGCCCTACTCGCTGGCGCGTGCGCGCTCGCGCTCTTCAACGCTCCGCTCGTGCTGATCGGCGCGGCCTCGGCCGCCGCGGGCGCGCTGATGCCTCCGGTCGGCGCGTCCCTGCGCTCGCTCTGGCCGCGGATGTTCACCGACTCGGAGCTCCGCTCGACCGCGTACGCGCTCGAGGCCTCGCTGCAGGAGATCACCTTCGTGGTCGGCCCTTTGCTCGTCGCCCTACTGACCGCTGCGGCCTCGCCGGTCCTCGCCCTCGCCGTGGCGGCCGCGGCCGGCGGCGTCGGAACGACGCTGATCGCGCTCGCGCCACCGGTTCGCGCCTGGCGGCCCGAGGAGAACCGGCACGGTGGGTCGATCCTGGGTGCGCTCGAGTCTCCCGGCGTCCTGACGATCGTGAGTCTCTCTGTCTGCCTCGGCATCGGTTTCGGCGCGACCGAGGTCGGGTTCCCCGCTTTCGCCGAGGGTCACGGCGGCGCCGAGCTCGGAAGCATCCCGTTGGCTCTCTTCGCGGCGGGCAGCCTCGTCGGAGGGCTCGTCGCCGGGGCGTGGGTGACCATCCCACCGCTGCGCCTACTCCGACTCTCCGCGGTGCTCCTCGTGCTCGGCGTCGCGCTCCCGCTGTTCGGATGGTCCCTCACGAGCATGGCAGTGCTCGCGTTTCTCGCCGGCCTGCCGATCGCGCCGGTCGTGATGGCTGCGTACGGGTTGATCGATTCCGTCGCCAAGCGTGGGACTGCGGCCGAGGCGTTCGCCTGGATCAGCACGGCGGTCTTCGTCGGGTTCTCGGTCGGGGTTGCGCTGGGCGGAACGCTGATCGACGCCTTCGGCGTCAAAGCCTCGTTCGGGTTGGCGGCCGGAGCTGTCGCGGTCGGCGCCGTCCTCGTGGCGCTTGGGCCGGGCCTGGAAGACGCCTAAAGCAGAATCTCGGCGGCGACGCGCGGGTCGCAGCCCTGGTTCACAAGCTCGACGGCCTCGTGCAGGTCTGCGTCGAGCGCCGCGGCGATCTTCTCGGCTAGTGGCAACGGATACCCCGCCTCGATCAGGACGTGCAGGCGCCAGGACTCCACTTTGGCCCGCTCACTTCCCCTCTCGATCAGCTCGGTCGTATCAGCCATTTTCCGCCTGTTCGTGCTGCCTCAGACGATCCCTGCGTGTGCTTGTTAGCTCGCTGGTTGCTCAGAACCGGCGCGCCGTCGCCGTTTCGTCGACCCGGCGGGACAACTCGGCCAGCCGCTCTGCAAGCGTCGCGCGCTCGGCTTCGGCTTCGGCCGCGAAAGCGCCGAGAGTACGGCGGAGGTCGGCGTCGGCGGCCGAGACGCGCTGCTGGAACGACTCCACGAGCTCGTCTCGCTGCCGCTCGAATGCGGCCTGGACCTGCCGCTGCCGCTGCTCGAGCCGCTGCTGCCCGGCATCACCCGTCTGCGACAGCCGCTCGGCAAAGACTGCGTCGGCCTGGCGCACGAACGTCTCGACGGCTCGGTCGAGCTCACGCGACAGCCTTCCCGCCGCCTCTTCGCGCGCCGAGCGCATCGACGCCTCGAACTGCACCCCGGCCGCTTCGGCATGACGCTCCGCCTCGCGCGCGATAACGCGCTGTAGATGCTCGAGCTGACGGCGCTCGACATCGGCAAACGACGCCTCGATACGGCGCGCCGCCTCGGTCTCTGCGCGCTCAACCGTCTCGGCAAGCGCATGCTCACGCTTGCGAAGCCGATCCGCGATCTCCTCGATCACTCGGCGCCGCTCGCTCGTGTGCGCCTCGAGCTCCTCGAGCGCCTCCGAAACCGCCGCCTGCGCCGACCGCTCGAGCTCCTCGCGGAGACGGATCACGGACGCGCGCTGCTCGTCGGAGGTCGTGACGAGCTCGGCTGCCTCGGTCTCGATCCGGGTCTCCGCCTCCGCGATCAGCTGTTTCTGGCGCTGCTCGAGTCGCCGCAGCTCGGTCTCGAGGTTGTGGGCGGCACGGTCGAGGTCGTCACCCCACCCGCGCAGACGCTCGTCGACGCGGCGAGCGGTCGCCGCCAGCGCATCCGCGAGCTCGACGCCGGCGGCGCGCTCGCGCTCGCCCAACTCGCGCCGGCGCTCGTCCGCGATGCGGCGATCCTCCTCTGCAAGCAGCGAGAGCGAGTCGGCCCGGATGCGGGCGAGATGCGCCTTCAGCTCCTCGGCGCTCGAGGCGGTCTGCTCGGCCACGAGCTTCTCGAGCTCCCGGCGCGCCTCGGCGGTCGGGTCGCGTCGCTGCCGTTGCGCAACCAGGACCGCGACCGCCGCGACCACGAGCGCGAGGGCCGAGAGAGCGAGTGCGGCCTGCTCGATCACAGTGCCATCGTAGTCCTCCCTATCCTGGCGGGATGGCGCTCGCGGACGAGCTGGGGCGGATCGCTGCGGCCTCGGGGGCTGACGCCGTCCTCGCAGCCGAGTCTCAACCCGGCGAGCGCGTCTACGTCGTCGCGTTCGAGGAAGGAGACGGCCGTCGGACCTGGCTCGCCGTTGACGACGCCGGCGAGCCTGTGACGGACAGGCAGCGTGTGCGCGAAGCCGTTTCGATCATCGCCCTGTGCGAGCTCGCCGAGGAGACGGCTGCCGGCGGCGACCTGGACGAGCTGCGCTCCCAGCTCGCGGCCGTCCGGATGACCGAGAACCCGCCGGGAATCGAGGAGGCGGAGCAGGCCGCGCTCGAGCTCCAGCGGGTGGTTGCCGCACCCCCGACACTCGCGACCCCGGCCCGGCTGGACGAGATCGGCGCCGCCACGCGTCAGCTCGAGGTGGCGCTCGGCGGCGTCACCCAGGGCTCGCCGTTCGCGGCGGCGATGAAGGCCGCCGGCGACGTGGTCGACGCGCTCTGGAGTGACGTCGAGGGCTCGTACCGGCTCACCCTGCGGTAGGGTTTGTCCATGGAAGGTGGCGGTTTCGGCTTCCCGCTCGGCGGCGATCCGGAGGATCTCCTCCGCGGCATCCGCGAGTTCGCCGAGCAGCAGGCGGAGTCGGTGCAGGAGGCTCAGCGCGAGCAGTTCGCGACGCTGACGCTCAACACCGCCGTCGAGCTGACCGCCGCGGCGCTGCAGCAAGTGCAGCCGAGCGGAACGCTCGACGAGCAAGCGGTCGCGCTCCGCGACGCGATGCGCGTGCTCTTCCCCGAGGCCGTCGCCTTGGTCTCGGCCGCCCGTCAGGGCTTCATGCGCGAGCGCTGATCCTGCCAGACGGCCGTTGCGATGCAGCCGAGGACGGTCGCGAGTGCGACGAATGCCATGTTGCGCGGCCGGAGGTTGAAGAGCAGGCTCGCGATGCACAGCACGGCTAGACCGAGAAAGACAACGGTGACCCAGGGTGCTGCGCGGCCGAGTCTGTCGGCCAGAGGAGTCATGGGCGCTCCTCCGCGTCCGCGCCGCTCGAGATCGAGAAACACGAACGGCGCCATCAGCCCCATGAGCACGATGAACGGAGCCTCGAGCCCGGCGTTGATGCCGCGGTAGGTCGGGTGGTCGACCGCCTGTGCGACGACGCCGCCGGAGTCGACGACCTCGAGTGCCCGGCCGGCGAGCATGCGCAGCCTGACGTCCTCGCCGTCCGTCAGCTGACGCCACTCGCTCTCATAGGCGATCCGTACCTCACGCGAGACGCCGTCGGCAAACGCCAGCGTCACGTAGAGATCGTCCGGGCCCCGACCGTTGAAGTCGACGCGACCGCTCGCGACGACCGCGCTGCGTTCTGCGATGCAGTCGGGCTGCACGCGCGAAAGGCAGTCGCTCGCCTGCGCGAGCTGGACGCCGGCCAGCGCCGCACTCGCCGCGCCAATGAGCAGCCAGAGCCCCCAGATGAGGAACCCGATCCCGCCCGGCAACAGAACCAGCCGCCTGCCCCACTTCCGCTCGATCCACTCCCGCCCTGCCACACACGCCCCTTACCCTAGAATCGCGCGCCGTGACCCTGCTCGACCGTGCTGTCGTCACCTTGCTCCCGGCCGTCCCGAAGCCGGTCGTGCGGAAGCTCTCCTCCCGCTACATCGCCGGCTCGGAGATCGAGGACGCTCGGCGCGTCGTCGCGCGCCTGAACAGCGAAGCAAAGCTCGCGACAGTCGATGTCCTCGGTGAGGAGATCACGAGAGCTGACGAGGCGGCCGCGATCACGCATGCGTACCTCGGCATGCTGGACGCGATCGACGCACACGAGCTCGACGCGAACGTCAGCGTCAAGCTGTCCGGACTCGGCCTGAAGCTCGACCCGGCGCTGGCCCGCGAGAACCTGAAGGCCATCGCTGCCCGCGGGACCTTCGTCCGCATCGACATGGAGGACTCGTCGACGACCGACGCGACGCTCGACCTCTATCGCGAGCTCGTCTCGGAAGGCTTCGAGAACCTGGGTGTCGTCCTCCAGGCGGCGTTGCGGCGCACAGCCGACGATGCGCGTTCTCTCGCAGGCGCCAACGTTCGTCTCTGCAAGGGGATCTACATCGAGCCGCCTGAGCTCGCCTACCGCGAGTTCAGTGAGATTCGCGACAGCTATGTTCGGACGCTCGAGATCCTGCTCGACGGCGGCGCCTACGTCGGGATCGCGACTCACGACGAGTACCTCGTCGACAAGGGCATCGGCGCCGTTCGAACGCGCGGACTCGAACCGTCGGCATACGAGCTGCAGATGCTGCTCGGCGTCCGCCCGGAGCTCGGCGACCGGATCGTGTCCGGCGGCCATCGGCTCCGGATCTACGTCCCGTTCGGCCGCCAGTGGTACGAGTACTCGCTCAGAAGGCTGCAGGAGAACCCGAAAATCGCCGGCTACGTGGCCGGCGATCTCGGACGATCGCTGCTTCGCAGGCGCTAGGTCTACGGAGGAGGCGCGGGCGGACCCGGGCCGGGTGCGATCTCTTCTTCCTCGACGACCGTCGTCCGGCGAGGCCCTGCGACGCGACGGACAGGCCCGCCTTCGACGTAGGCCGTCCGGCGCTGGAACCCGCCCCAGCTCGACCAGAAGAGCATCGAGAGAACGAGGCCGAGGATGCCGACGATCATCAGGATGATGCCGATGTTGTTCACGTTGATGCCCTCGGCGTCAGCCGTGACTCCCCACGTGAGGATCGCACCGACCGCGATCAACAGGATGCTTACTGAGATTCCCATGAGGCTGTTCCTCCCCGAATCTGCCGCTTTCTAAGCATCGGCCTTCTCCGCCGCGAGGACGACGTGACCCGGAACGTTCGGATCCTTGCCGGGCCACTCCTCGAGACCGCGGAGCAAGAGACCCGCCCGGGCGACGGCGGTGACGAGCTCCCCGAGACCCGCGGCGGCGAAGTAGTCGTCACGCCAGCGTCCGAACGCGTCGATGCAGGCGCCCGCAGGATGCTCGTCGTGGAGGAGGAGGACGCCGCCGGGCCGGAGGGCCGCAGCGACTCCGCCGGCCCACGCGTCGGGCTGACGCAGGCGGCGGAGCGAGCCGTAGCCCTGGTAGACGAGGTCCCAGCGGCCGAGCAGCAGCTCCGGCGGCAGCGCGTGCACGTCCGCGTGCACCCACGGCAGCTCGGGCTTGCGGCGCCGGGCCGCCTCGATCGCGCCCTCGTCGTCGTCGACGCCGGTGACGAGCGCCCCGAGCTCGGCGAGGTCGACCGACTCGCGGCCGGTGCCGCAGAGGAGATGAAGGACACGGTGTCCCGAGGCGCCCTGGAGCCGCTCGCGGATCCGCTCCGGCATTCCGGGCGCGGCGAGCACGTTCTCCGCCGTGCGGTGCGCATCGTCGAACGCGCGCCGGTTGTGCTCGGTCGGTTCCATCCGCGCATCTTGCCTCGCAAGAGACGGTGGTCGATGATCTTGGGCCGCGGGCGGCCCCTTCAGGGGTCTTCGCGCGATGAGTATCCGCTTCCGCGGCTGCTCATCCTGCGCCAACAAGCAGCGAGAAGCCGCCGTCGACGATCACCGTTTGGCCGCGGATCATCTCGGCTTCCGGCGAGCAGAGGAAGGTGACGGCGCCGGCGATGTCCTCCGGTGTGACGAGTCGGCCTACAGGGTTCTTTTCGCCGGCGCGCAGCATCTCCTCCTTGTTCGGGAAGTGCTCGAGCGCACCGGTGTCGACGACGCCGCCCGAGACGGCGTTGACGCGAACACCGTGCGGCGCGAGCTCAACGGCCAGATACCGGACGAGCGCCTCGAGCGCGGCTTTCGACGTGCCGACGAGCGTGTAGTTGTCCAGCACCCGGTGGGAGCCGAGGCTCGAGATCGCGACGATCGACGCGCCCGGCTGCATCGTCGGCGCCGTGACCCGCGCCAGAGCGAGCAGCGCCCGCGCGTTCGCCGTCATCGTCCAGTCCCAATGCTTGTCCTCGGTTTCGAGTGCCGGACGGATCACGCCGGTCGCGGCGTTGTGGACGAGGACGTCGAGCGCGCCGAGCGCACCGACCTCCTCGAGCACGCGGTCGGAGGAGATGTTGCCGCGGATGAGGACCGGCTCTGCTCCGAGCGCGCGAAGCTCCTCGCTGGTGTCCTCGGCCGCCTGGTCGGACCGCAGGTAGCCGATCGCCACACGCGTTGCGCCGAGCCGGGCGAAGCGGAGCGCGATCGCCTTGCCGATCCCCCGCGACCCACCGGTCACGAAGACCGACGCGCCCTGGAACGGCGTCATGACCGGCGCGGCAGCGGGTCGTACGCCGGGGCGGAGCTCGGCAGCTCTTCCCAGCCGATGCGCTCGCGCGACTCCTTCTCGCCGCCCTCGGCCTTCGAGGACGCGTACCCGAGGTCGTCGAGCAGTCGCATCTTCTCCTCCCCGTACTTGCGGACGGGATGGTCGCTCGGAAGGTCTTCGATCAGCTCGCGAACACGCGCGCGCAGCTGGTAGGCGAAGTGCGGTGTCGCAGGCCCGACGAGGGCGTCGATGTCGCGGATCGAGGGGTCGGCCATGGGGCGCAAGCGTAACGCTTCCCTGAGTAGTGTCGAGCCGATGCGCCGACCTCTGAACGTCGAGCTGATGCTGCTGGCGACGGTCGTCCTCTGGGCGCTCAATCTCACCGTCACCCGCTACATCCTCACGCACGGTTTCGAGCCGCTGGCGTACGCGACCGTCCGCTACGGCGCGGCGACGCTGATCTTCCTCGGCATCGCCGTCGTCGCCGAGCGCACGCTGCGCATCCGCCGCGCCGACTGGCTCCTCGTCGTGCTCGCGGCGCTCTGTCTCTGGCTGAACCAGCTCGCGTTCGTCTACGCGCTGGAGAAGACGAGCGCCTCCACGATCGCGCTGATCCTCGGCGCGACGCCGATCTTCGCGGCGCTGATCGGGATCGCGTTCGGACTCGAACGGCTGTCGGGGAGGTTCTGGCTCGCCGCCGCCGTCTCGTTCGCGGGGGTCGGGTTGGTGGCGCTGGGCGCGACGAGCGGTGTCTCGGGAGACACTCGCGGCACGATCCTCGGGATCGCGACCGCGGCCACCTGGGCCGGTTACTCGGTGGCGATCGCTCCGCTCATGGCGCGCTACTCGGCCTCGCGGATCAGCGCGGTCGTGCTCTCGCTCGGCTGGGTGCTGATCGCGCTCGTCGGCGCGCCGCAGGCCGTCGGTCAGGATTACGGGCTCGGTTGGGAGGTCTGGGCGCTGCTCGTCTTCGCGACGCTGGGGCCGCTCGTGCTGACGAACGTGCTCTGGTTCCGGGCGCTGCACAGGATCGGCGCCTCGCGCGCGACCCTCGTCGCGAACTTGCAGCCCTTCGCGGCCGCGGTGTTCGCGCTGGTGCTCCTCTCCGAACGCATGACCCTGATCCAGGTGCTCGGCGGCATCCTGATCGCCGGCGGCATCCTGACCGCGAGGCGGCGGCCGCCGCCTGCCCCTGCCTCGGAGTAACATCCGGGCCGTGTCAGACACGGACTTCATGCCGCTCGACGGCTGGGACCACGTCGAGCTCTGGGTCGGGAACGCCAAGCAGGCGGCGTTCTGGTACGAGCAGGCCCTCGGTTTCACGCGCGTCGCCTATGCAGGCCCGGAGACGGGCGTTCGCGACCGCGCGAGCTACGTGCTCGAGCAGGGCGAGGTCCGGCTCGTGCTCACGAGCGGGCTCGGAAGCGACAGCGGCATCGTCGCCTTTGCCGCGAAGCACGGTGACGCGGCCAAGAACATCGCGCTCCAGGTGCCGGATGCCGGAAACGCATTCCGCGAGGCGGTCGAGCGCGGAGCTCACCCGATCGGCGAGCCGCACTGGCTGGAGGACGAGCACGGCCGCGTCGAGCTGGCGACGATCGGAACCTACGGCGAGGTCGTCCACACGTTCGTGAACCGACGGGAGTACACCGGCCCGTACATGCCGGGCTATGTCTCGATCTCGCAGAACGGTCACCGCGCTGCCGGCGTCGGGCTGATCGCGATCGACCACGTCGTCGGCAACGTCGAGCTCGGGAAGATGGATCGCTGGGTCGAGTTCTACGAGCGCGTCTTTGGGATGACCAACATCATCCATTTCGGCGACGACCAGATCCAGACCGAGTACTCCGCGCTGATGAGCAAGGTGATGGCGGACGGCGCCGGGAAGATCAAGTTCCCGATCAACGAGCCGGCCGAGGGCAAGCGCAAGAGCCAGATCGACGAGTACCTCGACTTCAACGAGGGTCCGGGCGTCCAGCACATCGCGCTTCAGAGCTCGAGCATCGTGCAGACGATCGAGGCGCTCAAGGACCGCGGGCTCATCTTCCTCGACACACCCGAGACCTACTACGAGGACGTGCAGGACCGCGTCGGCGAGATCGCGGAGGACTACGGCGACCTGCGACGGCTGCGGATTCTCGCCGACCGGGACGAGGACGGTTACCTGCTGCAGATCTTCACGAAGACCGCGCAGGACCGGCCGACGCTCTTCTTCGAGGTGATCGAGCGGCACGGCGCGACGACATTCGGCGAGGGCAACTTCAAAGCCCTCTTCGAGTCGATCGAGCGCGACCAGGCGCTCCGTGGCAATTTGTAGGACGTTTGCGCTTGCTGCGGCTGTGAGATAGTCGCCCTCATGGGACTCGGAGCAATTCTCGTCGTCATCGGCATCGTTGTCGCGATCGTGAAAAGCCTCATCCTGGGCCTGCTGCTGATCATCATCGGCTTGCTCATGGGTGGCGTTCGACGCGGCCGCTGGTACTAGACGTCAACTAGATTTCGCGGCATGACGCCGCAGCGCCGCACCGCGCTCGTCTCGATCGGCGCGGCGGCAGCGCTTGTCGCGCTCAAGCTCGGAACCGGGCTCGCGAGCGGCAGCCTCGGGCTCGTCTCCGAGGCGCTGCACTCCGGCACCGATCTCGTCGCGGCCCTGCTCACGTTCTTCGCGATCGGCGTCGCCGGCCGTCCGGCCGACCGCGGCCATCAGTACGGCCACGGCAAAGCGGAGCACCTGGCCGCGCTCGCGGAGGCGACCGTGCTCGCGCTCGTCAGCGTCGCGGTCGCCGCCTTCGCGATCCTGCGCCTCACAGGAGCCGCAGACCACGAGGTCGACGCGGCGTGGTGGGTCTTCGTCGTCGTCGGGATCGTGCTCGCGATCGACTTCTACCGCACCCTCGTCTCGGCGCGCACGGCCCGGCGCTATCGCAGCGAGGCGCTCCGCTCGAACGCGCTCCACTTCGGCAGCGACTTCGCCGGCACACTGGCCGTGCTCGCCGGCCTGATCGCAGTCACCGCCGGCTTCCCCGAGGGAGACTCGATTGCTGCGCTCTTCGTTGCCGCGCTCGTGCTCGTGGCCGCGAGCCGGCTGATCCGGAGGAACGTCGACGTGCTCATGGATCGCGCGCCGGCGGATGCCGAGGAGGCCGCACGTACCGCGATCGCCGCGATCGAGCCTCCAGTCGAGCTCTCCCGACTGCGGCTGCGCCAGGCGGCCGGGCGGACGTTCGCCGACGCGGTGATCTCGGTCTCGCCCGGGGCCGCTGTCGGCCAGGGACACGCCGCGGCTGATCGCGTCGAGGAGGAGCTCGAGCGCGCGCTGCCGGGGATCGACGTCGTCGTCCACGTCGAGCCAGGCGCCGGGGAGTCGGCGCTGTACGAGCGCGCGCACGCGGCCGCCCTCTCGGTGCCGAGCGTGCGCGAGATCCATAACCTCCAGGCCGTCTCGCTCGACGGCGACACGGAGCTCTCGCTCCATCTCAAGCTGCCGGGCGACCTGCCGCTCGAGGACGCCCACGAGGTCGGCGAGCAGGTCGAGCGCGCGATCAAGCAGGCCGTGCCCGAGATCAAGTCCGTCCTCACCCACCTCGAGCCGCTCGCCGAAGTGGGCTCGGGGGAGCTCGTCGAGGCCGCCGAGATCGAGGAGGCTGTTGCCCGAGCCGCCGGCGGATCGCCGCGCGAGCTGCGCCTACTGCGAACCGAGCAGGGCGTCGTCGCATTCGTCACGCTCGGGCTCGACCCGTCCTCGACGCTCGCGGAGGCGCACGCCCGTGCAAGCGAGGTCGAGGAGCGGCTGCGCCGCGCGCGGCCCGACGTCGCCGACGTGATCGTCCACACCGAGCCATGAGATTGTGCATGTTCACTCCGGCGGATCAGGAGCTCGAGCGCGGCTGGCCCGGACGGATCGACGGCGACGTCGTCGTCCAGCTCGCCGCCCAGACGCTACAGTCGTTCTTCACCGGCGGCTCCACCGCACGTGAGCACGCGACGTTCCCGCTCGACTCCGTGGTGATGCGCGCACCCGTGCTCGAGCCGCCTGCCGTGCGGCTGTTCGACGACGCCGACCGCTTCTCGTTCGCGAACCCGGCCGCCATCCGCTCGCCGGGCGCGTTCATCGCCCGCCCGGCCGGCCGGCTCGACGTCGTCACCCGGGTTGCCGCAGTGATCGGCCTCGACGGTGCGATCGGCGGCTGGACCGGCCTCGCGGAGTGGCGCGCGCCGGAGCTCGAGCAGCTGAAAGATCGCGACTTCGCGCTCCTCCTCGGCCCGGTCGTCGACACCGAGCTCGAAGACGGCTTCGACTGGGAGTCGGCTCGCGTCCTGGCCGAGCTGCATACGCGCCTGCGACCCGGCGACCTTCTCGGGGGGCCGCCGCTCGCGCGCCAGGACGACATCGCCGGCGGGCCGGTCGAGCTGGAGATCGCAGGCGTCGGCACGCTCACAGCGATCGTCGCCTGATTCCGCCCGGGTATCCTCCGGCGCATGCCCTTCTACCAGCGCCTCGGCGAGGTCCCGCGCAAGCGGCACATCCAGTTCCGCGACAACGGCACGCTGCTGACCGAAGAGGTGATGGGCCTCGAGGGCTTCACCGGAAACGAGTCGATCCTCTACCACCTCCAGTCGCCCTGCCGCGTGATGGAGATCGGCGACTTCGAGCCGATCGAGCGCGACGAATGGGTTCCGGACACCCACCAGCACCGGATGATGCACACG
>JALYRA010000354.1 GCA_030855545.1 Actinomycetota bacterium
CTGTACGGCCGGCTTCGCCGAGCCGGAAGCCTTGCGCTGGTCGCGACGCTGCCGACGGGTCTCGCGCGCCATTAGCGCGTCTCCCGGTGCAGCGTGTGCTGCGCGCACCAGCGGCAGTACTTCTTGAACTCGACGCGGTCGGGTGTGTTCCGCTTCGACTTATTCGTCTGGTAGTTGCGGCGCTTGCACTCCGTGCACGCAAGCGTGATCGCGACTCGTACTCCGGCTGCCATCTAGATCGTGTTTTCTCTCGGTTTCGGTGGGAAAAGATTGGTGAAGGAGGTAGCGGCGGCAGGACTCGAACCTGCGACACGCGGATTATGATTCCGCTGCTCTAACCAACTGAGCTACGCCGCCGCGACGGGTGCGGAGTGTAGCAACATCTGGGGCCTCGTTTGGGCTACGCGGCCTGGCGGCAGACCGCGACCCGGGCGAGCTCCGAGGCGGCGGCGGCGAAGGGGTCGAGCCCGATCCCGTACTCGTGCGTGAACTCGACGGCGCCGTTCAGCTCGAGAACGACCCAGCCTCCCTCGCCGTCCGGAAGCAGGTCGACGCCGATCAACTCGGCGCCGGCGGCCCCGGCCGCGATCCGCGCCAACATGCACGCCTGCGCCGGCGGATCGACCGGTTGCCGAGTCGCGCCGAGGGCGACGTTCGTCCGCCATTCGCCGCGGGCGGCAACGCGCTCGATCGCCCCCACGACCGTTCCACCGGCAACGACGACGCGCATGTCCTTCCCCTGCGGCGGCACGAGCTCCTGGAGCAAGGCCCCGTGGGCGCGGAACCAGGGGCGGAGCTCGAGCTTGCGTAGATGACGGCGCAGGCCGTCGATGTCGTCGCAGCGGACGACGTCTTTCCCCCAGCTTCCGAAGCGCGGCTTCACGACCAGAGGCGGCCGCAGCTCCGGAAGCAGTTCACCGGGCGACAGCAGCCGGGTGCGGGGGTGCGGCAGCCCGGCGCGGATCATGAGCCGGGCGGTCAGAAGCTTGTCGTGGGCGGCCATCAGAGCGCTGGCGCGGTTGAGCGTGCGTACCCCGCTCGCAGCGAGAGAACCGAGCGCCCAGAGACCGTCGTCGACGCCATCGAGTGTCGGCAGGACGTCGAGTCGTCCGAGGGCGGCGTCGCCGCGGCCGAGCGTCTCGAGCGCTTCCTCGGGCGTGAGCAGCGTGAACTCGACGCCGCGCGGAGCCGCCGCGGCGAGGGCGAGGTTCGTGTCGGTCGCTCGGCGAGCGACGATCGCGAGTTGCATGAGGACCTTCATGCCAGCGGCGCACCTTCCCCGCGAGTGCGCGCGCAACCTCTTCCCGGGATGTTCACCAGACCGCGACCGTTAACTCGTGGCCGGAACGGCCACGACGGGGCCAGGACCCAACACGTCCAGGACGGACGTTCGCGTTCGTCCGCTGTGCAGGGAGATTGACTCTGAAGGACGGGGCCGCTCCGGACACGACGGGCTCTGACCCCTGACATGTCCCGGCAGGACATGTCGAATGGGTGCCGGAGAGCAGCCGACCGGGTCCTTACGATCTGCGCGTGATCAGGATCAACCCGAAGAGCGGCGGCTGGCTCGAGGTCGTCTGCGGCCCGATGTTCAGCGGCAAGAGCGAGGAGATGATTCGCCGGCTGCGCCGCGCGGAGATCGCCCGTCAGCGCGTCGTCATCTTCAAGCCGTGCATCGACGACCGCTACGACGCCGCCGACATCGTCAGCCACGCCGGCATCCGGATGCGGGCCATCCCGGTAGGCGGCGTGAGCGAGCTGCTCGAGCATGCCCGCGGCTTCGAGGTCGTCGGGATCGACGAGGCGCAGTTCTTCGAGCGGGAGATCGTCGACGCTGCGCTCGCGCTCGCTGACGGTGGCGCCCGCGTGATCGCCGCCGGTCTCGACCAGGACTTCCGCCGGCTCCCCTTCGGGCCGATGCCGGAGCTCCTCGCGCACGCGGAGTTCGCCGACAAGCTCCAGGCGGTCTGCCACCGCTGCGGCGGCGGCGCGACGACGACGCAGAGACTTGTCGACGGCCGGCCCGCCCCGTACTCCGGGGCGACGATCGTCGTCGGAGCGAACGAGCAGTACGAGGCGCGCTGCCGCGACTGCCACGAGGCCGGCGAAGACCTCGCAGCAGTCGCGGCGTAGCAACCCCTACTTGTGGCTCGGAACCGTCGCGTCGATCCAGACGAGCCGGTGGTCCGACGTCGGGAACCCGACCGGGAACATGAACGTGCCGACGAGCCGGAACAGTGGGTCGGTGTTGAGCGGCCAGAAGACCGCCCCGTCCACGATCTGCATCGTCTTCCGCGACAGCACGTAGTCGGCCCGCAGGTTCGTCGCCGCCGCCAATGACGTCGTTGTTGTCGAAGTCGAAGCCCGACGGGATGCCGGTGTTCGACTCCGCGGTGAACCGGTACGGATAGACGATCGGGGCGGCGCCGTTCTGTCCGATCGAGAGGTAGTTCTCCTGGAAGAGGCGCAGAGCGTTGCCTTGCGCACGTCGGGATACCATGCACGGCGGGCGAAGCCAGCCGTTCACCGGAACTTAGCGAGCCGGTCACCGGCGCGAGATGCGGACCGCCCCCGCCTGGGAGCGGCCCGCATGCCTGCAGCTGCTATTTCAGCCCGTTCGCCTTCAGGAAGGCTGCGGCCACCACGGCGGGCCGCTTCTTGTCGATCGCGACGGCCTTATTCATGGCGATCATCGCCTCCAGCGTCAGGAGCGAGCTGACCCGGTTCAGGGTCGGCAGCACCTGTGGGTTCTCGGCGACGACCTTCTTCGAGACGATCGGCGCCACGTGCTGGAAGCCGAAGATGTTCTTCGGGTCCTTCAGCACCACGTACTTGGTCGAGATCAGCTGCGGGTCGGTCGAGAAGATCCCGGCCGCGAGCACCTGCCTCTTGTCGAGCAGCGTGTAGGCGCTGATCGACGCGAGCGGCTTGAAGTCGACGTTCGTGACCCCGTAGACACGGCGCATGCCGACGAGACCGGTCTGCCGCGTCTGGAACTCCGGGAACGCGGCGAGCGTCAGGTTCGGCACCTTCTTCAGGTCGGCGACCGTCCGCAGGCCGAACCGCGTCGCCGTTGTCCGCAGCACCGCGACCGCGTCGACGTCCTGGAACGGCGTCTGCTTGCCGAGCGTGTAGCCCCGCTTGCTCCAGAGCGACTTCGCCAGGGTGTAGGTGGCGAGCGACGTCGCCGGTGTCGACTTGCGTCCGAAGGTCACGGTCAACATCACGCCCGTGTACTCCGGGTAGGCCGTGATCTGACCGCTCGTGAGCGCCTTCGCGATCAGCTCGGTCGAGCCGATGTTCTCCTTGTAGCCCACCTTCAGACCCTTCGCCTCGAGCGCCTGCTTGTAGAGCTGGCCGAGGACGTACTGCTCGGTGAAGTTCTTCGCACCGATCACGATCGGTGTTGCGCTTGCCCGTTCGGGCGCCGCCGGCGCGGCGGCGGCTCCCCCGAGCACGAGAGCGACCCCGATTGCGACTGCGAAGGCGG
>JALYRA010000355.1 GCA_030855545.1 Actinomycetota bacterium
AGCCAGCGCCCGTCCCACTCGTCTCCGAGCAGCGCCGAGAAGCAGGCGCCGGAATCGAAGCGCGGAAAGCAGAGCCAGTCGATCGAGCCGTTCCGCCCGACGAGCGCGGCGGTCTGGAGGTCGCCGATCAACCCGTAGTCCTCGAGGCGCACGTGCGGAGTTTGGCCCACGCGTCGGCGGATCACCACAAAGAACCATGCGTTTCTACCTCAGCGCGCCGCTCGAGGTGGTCGAGGTCTACGGGCGGGACGTCGTGCCGAAGCTCCGCGGATAGCGCCTGGCGGCGAGCCGGTCAAACGACCGCTCGTACTCGTCGCGGGCGCGAACCTCGAGGCTGGAGGCGTACGTGTCCCGAATCTCCTCGAGCCGCTCCGTGATCGCTTCGAGTACGAGCTGGTAGTCGCCGAACAGTTCTTCCGCTGCAGCTCGCTCGGCGCCGTCGTAGGCGCGCTCCGCCTCGTCCGCCTCCCGCAGCAGCTCGGCGTCGTCCTCGGCGAACAGATCGAGCTGGCGGCGGACGAGATCGGCGAACCGGTCGCGGCGGAAGCTCACGTCACCTCCCGGTAGAGCTCGAGGTGAGCTCGCGCCGAATCCTCCCAGGTCAGCTCCGCGCGCGCCCGCAAGGCGCCCTCGCGTGCCTGGCCGAGAGCCTCGTCGTCGTGCAGAAGCTCCCGGATCGCCGCGGCCATGCCTTCGATGTCGTCCGGCGCGACGACTCGCCCCGCGCCGAACGCGCGCACCGGCTCAGCCAGCCCGCCGACGTCGTAGACGACCGCGGGCAGCCCGGCGCCGAGCGCGCGGAGGAGGGCGCCGCTCTGGTCGAGCTCTGCGCGGTACGGGAAGACGGCGATGGTCGACTCGGCGAGCGCGCGGTCGATCTCCGCTTCGGACAGAAACGCGTCGGCGTCGCCGGCCACGCGCAGCGTCGCCCCGTCCACGCGCGAGACGGCCTGCCGTGCATGGTCGAGCTGCTTGTACGGACGCACGAGCCCGAGCGCGAGGACCGTACGCCCGTCGTCGCTGTCCGCCGGCTCGGTCGGCGTGACGGGGTGGGGGATCACGCGCAGCTTCGCCTCCGGGACCCCGAAAGCGGCGAGCGTCTCGCGGCCGCGCTCGGAGTGGACGACGATCCGCTCGAAGCGCTCGAAGATGCCGCGCCAGAGGCGGGTGCGGTGCGCGGTGCGGCGGGGCAGCAGGTCATGCGCGGTGAGGACGAGCGGCGCGCGATGGCGCAACAGCCAGCGGTCGAGCTCGGGCAGCCCGAGCCACTGCAGATGAACGACGTCTGCGGGCGTCGTCGCGAGCTGCGCCAGCCCGAACGGATGCTCGAGCGCTTTCAGCGGGACCCGGAGGGGGGAGCGGCGGAAGAGCCGCGATGCGACGGGATAGAAGAGCTCGCGGCGCCGGTAGCCGTCCGGAGCTGGTACGGAGCCGAACCGGAAGCGCGACGTGACGAGGTCGACGCTGGCGCCCGCTCGACTCAATGCGGCGGCGAGCTCATGGTCGTAGGGCGGGGTGAAGGCGGGTGGGTCGGCGATGGCGACGCGCATCGCTCGTAGGCTAGTGCCCGTGCTCGTCCGGAGCTGGAACCTGTTCCACGGCCGCACCCATCCGCCTGGCGGGCGCGTCCACCTGCGCGAGATGGTCGAGCTGGCCTCTTGCGACACGCCGGACGTGCTCTGCCTGCAAGAGCTCCCGCTCTGGTCGCTGTCGCGCCTGGAGGACTGGAGCGGGATGACGGCGGTTTGGAGCGTGACGAAGCACGGTGTCCTCCCCCGCCGCCTGGGAGGGATCCTCCAGCGGTACGATCCGCGCCGCTTCCGCTCAGGAATCACGGGTCAGGCGAACGCGATGCTGCTCTCGGCGCAGCACGTCGTCCTCGACCATCGCTCGGCGCGAGTGAGCGACCGCGGCCGCGAGCGCCGGGTCTGCCACGCAATCCGGCTCGACGGAATCGTGATCGGAAACGTGCACGCGTCGAACGAGTTTCGGCAGCCGGAGGTGCCGAAGGCGGAGCTGAAGCGCGCGCACGCGCTCGTGGCGGAGATGGCGGCAGCAGGCGAGGCGAGGGTGCTCGCGGGGGACTTCAACCTCCGCGACCCCGATCTGCCGGGTCCGAACATCGACCACGTCGTCGTTGCCGGAGCCGCTCATGGGCCGCTCCAGGTGTGGCCACCCGAGCGGCGCCGTCACAATGGCGCCGTGCTCTCCGACCATGCCCCCGTCGAGCTGAGAATCGGATGACGCCCGAGGAGGCACGCGCGCTCTTCCCGGTGCTCGATCGACTCGCGTATTTGAACGCAGGAACGTTCGGTCCCCTCGCGCGTGACACGGTCGCGTCGGTCGACGAAGAGCTGCGCGGTGATCTGGAGAAGGGACGATTCGGTAGGGCCTACTTCGAGCAGATGCTCGGACGGCGTACCGAGACGCGCGCGGCGCTCGCCGCGCTGGTCGGCGCCGAACCCGAGCAGGTCAGCGTGACCGGCTCGACGACCGACGGGTGCAACATCGTGCTCGCGGGTCTCGATCTCGGCAGGGATGACGAGATCGTCACGACCACGGAGGAGCACTTCGGACTGCTGGGCCCGCTCCACGCGAGCGGCGCGCGCGTGGTCGCCGTCGAGCCTGATGCCGAGGCGATCGCCGCGGCCGTGACGCCGCGGACGAAGCTGCTCGCGCTCTCGCAGGTGCTCTGGACGACCGGAAAAAGGCTCCCTGTGCAGGAGCTGCGCGAGCAGACGGGCGTACCGGTACTCGTCGACGGGGCGCAGTCGGTCGGCGCCATCCCCGTGGACGCCGCCGGGCTCGACTTCCTGACCATCTCGGGCCAGAAGTGGCTGTGCGGGCCGGACTCGACCGGCGCGCTCGTCGTCGCCGATCCAGAACGGCTCCGCGTCGCCCGACCCAGCTACTTCTCCCAGATCGGCTACGAGCACTCTGGCAGCTTCGAGCCGGCCGAGGGGGCCGCTCGCTTCGATCCGGGCTGGATCTCGAGCGCGACGCTCGCCGGGCTCCTGACCGCCGTCGCGCTCCGACCGGACTGGGCGTTCGAGCGCGCGGCCGAGCGGTCGGCGCGCTGCCGCGAGCTGCTGGCGCCGCTCGTCGACGTCGTTCCCGGCGGTGCGACGCTCGTCGCGTTCCGCCACGACGATCCGCCCGCCCTCGTCGCGCGGCTCTGGGAAGCCGGCGTCGTCGTGCGCGACCTCCCGGGGACGGGCCTCGTCCGCGCCTCCTGCGGTTGGTGGACGAACGAGGACGACCTGGCACGGCTCGTCGCCGCCCTGTAACGGGGACTGTTACCAGCTAGGTGTCCGCGTCGGCGGCGGCGCGCAGCCCGAGCTCCTTGGAGATCGGCTGCAGGGCAGCGACGACGTTCGCGATGTGGTCGTCGAGCTCGACACCGATCAGCTCCGCGCCCGCGTAGACCTCGTCCCGGTGCACGCCGGCTGCGAAGGACGGCTGCTTGAGCTTCTTCTTCACCGA
>JALYRA010000055.1 GCA_030855545.1 Actinomycetota bacterium
GCGGCGAGGATCGTCAGCCAGAGCGCCCACCGCCACTTGGGGACCGGCGGCTTACGTGGGTGCATGCGCCTCTTGCCGGCGGCGGTCGACGAGCCGGACGATGCGGTGCGCGGTCTCCTCGATCGAGCGTCCCGTCACCTCGATCACCGGACAACCGAGTCTGCGATGGAGCGCCGCTGCCTCCTCGAGCTCGTCGTAGATCTCGAGCATCTCGGCGTACTGGCGGTTCTTGCCGCCCATCCCGCGGACGCGCGCCTGCCGGATCTCCGCGAGGCGCTCGGCGTCGATCGTCAGTCCGACGATCTTGAGCGGGTCGATCTCAAAGAGCTCGCCCGGCGGCTTGATCCCCTTCACGATCGGTACGTTCGCGGCCTTCTGGCCCAGGTAGCCGAGGTAGATCGAGAGCGGCGTCTTCGACGTGCGCGAGACGCCGACGAGGACGACATCCGCCTCGTGCAGGCCGCTGCCGACCCCGTCGTCGAACTTGACCGCGAACTCGATCGCCTCCATCCGCTTGAAGTACGTCGAGTTGAGCGGTGGCCGCGCCCCGGGCGTCATCTTCGCGGCCATCCCCGAGACCTTCGCGATCGCCTCGATCGGGTGCCCGAGCAGGTCGCAATAGTGCAGGCGTGCGCTGCGGCAGAGGGTGCGCATGCTCTCGCGCAGCGCCCGGTCGACGAGCGTGTAGACCATCACCGCCGGCCTGCCCTTCGCGCGGCTGACCGCCAGCTGCAGGTCGTCCATCGTCTCGATCTGCGGATGGCGGACCTCGTCGAACGGTTGATCGGGGAACTGGGCCTCGAGCGCCGCGACGAGGCGTGCGGCGGTCTCGCCGGTCGAATCCGAGATGATGTGGAGCTCGACGATCTCTCCGCGCGGCATGGGGGAAGCGTAAGCTGCCGAGGTGACGAGCGCGCGCGACTACGCGGGTGCTCGCGACATCCCGCGCCTCCAGGAGCTCGTCAGCCGTAGGTGGCGTGCAGCCGGTGAGCCGCCGGTCTCCGTTCATGTGGGCGACATCCCGTGGCGGCTGCTCTCGATCGCTCAGGGCGACCGGTTCCGGATCAGGCTGTGGGAGGACGATGACGGTGTCGCCGCGTGGGCGTGGCTGACCCGGCCGGACGAGCTCGAGCTCTCGATCGCGGCGGGGCGCCACCACGAGCTCCTCGACGACGTGCTCGGCTGGGCCGAATCCACCGCCGAAGGCCCGCTGAAGGTCGACTCGCTCGACGCCGACACGGAACTACGGGCTCAACTGGAGTCGAGGGGCTATCGACGGCTCGATGAGGACGAATTCTTCATGCACGCACGGAGGCTTGCCGGCACCCCCGGCCCCACCCTCCCGGAGGGATTCATCCTTCGGCATGTGCGCCTCCCGGAAGACCTCGGTCAGCGCGTCGAGGTGCACCGCTCGGCCTTCGGCCGGCCCGGGCGGCCATCGCGGCTGACCGTCGAGAGCTACGTTGCGGTGACCGAGGCCTGGCCATACAGGCCGGAGCTGGACTGGGTCGTCGAGTCGCCGGACGGATCGCTTGCCGCGTTCTGCCTCGCCTGGCTCGACGAAGACAACCGCGTGGGCCTCCTCGAGCCCGTGGGCACGCACGAGAGGCACCGGCGCGCCGGACTCGCCTCCGCGGCCTGCCTGGGCGCGCTCCGCGCGCTCGCCGCCGCGGGAGCCGACCACGCCGTGGTGTCCGCCTTCACAGACGAGGCGCGCGCGCTGTACCGAAGCATCGGCTTCGCAGAGGTGGGACGCTACGCGTGGCTCAGACGCGGCTGAGCCGAGCCCCTCGGAGCTCCGCGTCGTGCTCGTACTCGTCGATCCAGAACGCGATTCCGGCGCGCTCGGGAGCCGCCGCCACGGGCGTCATCCGGGTAGCCTCTGCCGTCTCGTGGCCACGGACCCAGTCACCATGGACAAGATCGTCTCACTGTCGAAGCGGCGCGGCTTTGTCTTCCCGTCATCGGAGATCTACGGCGGCCTCGGCAGCTCGTACGACTACGGACACTACGGCGTCCTCCTGAAGGACAACGTCAAGGCGCGCTGGCTCGAGGCGATGGTGCGCGAGCGGGACGACATCGTCGCGCTCGACTCCTCGATCATCCTCCACCCGGACGTCTGGAAGGCGTCGGGTCATGTCGGCGGCTTCAGCGACCCGCTCGTCGACTGCAAGACGTGCAAGCAGCGCTTCCGCGCCGACCACATCGAGACGGCCTCGTGCGGCAAGCGCCCGTCGAAGAAGCCGGGCGAGACGGCCGACTGCGACCTGACCGAGCCGCGCAACTTCAACCTCATGTTCGAGACGCGCGTCGGCGCGCTCGAGGAGACCGGCGTCAACGTCTACCTCCGGCCCGAGACCGCGCAGGGGATCTTCATCAACTTCAAGAACGTCGCCCAGATCGCCAGGCGCCGGCCGCCGTTCGGGATCGCGCAGGTCGGCAAGTCGTTTCGGAACGAGATCACGCCCGGCAACTTCATCTTTCGCACGCTCGAGTTCGAGCAGATGGAGATGGAGTTCTTCGTGCCGCCCGCGGAGGCCGACGAGTGGTACCGCTACTGGGTCGACGCGCGCCTTGCGTGGCACCTCCGCTACGGCGTCCGCGAGAGCCATCTCCGCGTGCGCCCGCACGACGTGGACGAGCTCTCGCACTACTCGAGCGGCACGAGCGACATCGAGTACCTCTTCCCGATCGGCTGGTCCGAGCTCGAGGGGATCGCGAACCGCGGCGACTTCGACCTGAACCAGCACACCGAGGCGTCGGGGACGAAGCTCGAGTGGGTCGACGCGGGCTCAGGCGAGCGGTTCGTCCCGCACGTGATCGAACCCGCGCTCGGCGTCAACCGGTCGATGCTGACGTTCATGATCGACGCCTACGACGAAGAGGTCGTCGGCGAGCGCGAACGGACGGTGCTCCGGCTCCACCCGCAGCTGGCGCCGGTGAAGGCGGCGATCCTGCCGCTGATCGGCAAGGACACGGCCATGGTCGAGAAGGCGCGCTCGCTCTACGAGGAGCTGAGACGGCAGTTCAGTGTCGAGTACGACGACAGCGGCGCGATCGGCCGGCGCTACCGCCGCCAGGACGAGATCGGGACACCGTACGGGCTCACGATCGACGAGCAGACGCTCGAGGACGAGACGGTCACCGTCCGCGACCGCGACTCGCTCGCGCAGGAGCGGCTCCCGATCGGCGGCGTGCGCGCCAAACTGAGCGAGCTGCTCGCCGCCGACTGGCGTTCGCCGAAGACGTAACACGTCGTCGCGCGGTGCTCTTGGGCCGCGAAGCGGCCCCTTTAGGGGTCTACGCGCGATGAGCATCCGCTCCCGCGGATGCTCATCCTGCGCCAAGAGACAACGTGCGCAGGCGGAAGCCGCCCTGGTGCTCGTACGACGCTCGGACGATCGCGAGCGCCTCGCGGGCGCGGCTCTCCGTCAGGCCCGCTTCGCCCGCGTCGGCCATCGGCGTCGCGACCAGCGTCCGGATCGCCGACGCCCCCTCCAGAGAGAGCGGGATCGAGCCGCTCCCGCAGTCGCGGCAGACGGCGCCGCCCGCCGCGGGCAGATAGCCCGAAAGGCCCTCGACGGCGCCGCATTCGACGCAGCTCTCGAGATGCGGCATGTAGCCGGAGAGCCAGAGCAGCTTCAGCTGGAACGAGAGGACGAGCGGATCGAGCGCTGCCGGGGCGGACGCACGCGACGGAATCGCGTCGAGGAGGTCGAGGAAGCGCGTTAGCGCCGTGAACGCGCGCTCGTTCGCCTCCTGCTCGGTGAAGAGGCGGAGCATCGCCTCAGCGCCGATGAGCCCGACGGCGAGGCGGTAGGGATCCTCGCGCGCCTCGTGGTGCGACGCGCGCAGATCGGCGCCGGTGACGGTCTGGAGCTCTCCCGAGCCCTGGTGCAGCATCAGCTCGACATGAGAGAGCGGCTCGAGTCGGCCCCCGAAGCGGGACTTCGTCCGCCGCACGCCCTTCGCCACAGCGCCCACGCGCCCGCGGTCGGCGGTGTACACGTGCAGCACTCGATCGGCTTCGCCGAGCCGGAACGAGCGCAGCACGACCGCCTCCGTTCTGTACGTCCGCGCCATCCGTCGAGTCTAGAGACGGCGTCCGACGGGGAACGATCTTCCGGCTTTATTCGTTGTAACCCACATGAACAGAATTACCGTCTACTCGACCCGTTGGTGCGGCTATTGCACTCGCGCCAAGGCCCTCCTCGACGGCAAGGGAATCGCCTACGACGAGATCACGCTCGACGACGACCCGGCCTTCCGGCGCAGCCTCTTCGACCTGACGGGCGGCAGCACCGTGCCGCAGATCCTGATCGACGGCAAGCCGATCGGCGGCTACACCGAGCTCTGGCGCCTGGACAAGTCCGGCGCTCTCGACGAGCAACTCGCCGTCGCCTAGAAACGCTGGAGGCCGGCTCGCGCCGGCCTCCAGGTCTCTGCGACTGAGGCTCTTCGACCTGTCGGGCGGCTGGACCGTCCCGCAGATCCTGATCGACGGCGCGCCGATCGGCGGTTACACTGAGCTCTGGCGCCTGGACCGCTACGGGCGCGCTCGACGAGCGGCTCGCCGCCGGAAAAAACGAACGAGGCCGGGGTCTCCCCCGGCCTCGTTCGGATCCCACTCATTCAGTCGCCTTTGTGATCCTTGCCGCAGAGCTTCTCGTCCTTGTTGTCGTCGTCCTTCGACTTCTCGCTGTCCTCAAAGTCCCAGAGGATCGTTCGGCCGTTGCAGCCGATCGTCAACGCGTCGGTGTTGCCGTCGAACCCGCCGACCCAGCCGCCGCCGGCCTTGAGGATCACCGCGCCGATGGTCCGATGCACGCCGACGTTCGGGAACTTCATCAGCACCTCCGACCATGTGCAGGGATCGGCGATGCTGCAGCCCACGACCGGAGTGCTCTGAGGCGGCCTCGTGAACCACCAGTTGCCGGGAACGGCATCGTCCTGGGTGTTCCACGTCTGCCATTCACCTGTCTGCACAACGTGGGTGTAGTACGGCTCGTAGACGATCCTGCCCTGGAACGACTCGTCCGCGTCGTTCAGATCGCGGTCGATGTTGAACTGCAGAGCGATCGCGAACGGAGGCAGCCCCTGTTTCCGGTAGGTGCTGTACACGAGCCGGTCGAAATCCCGCAGGTAGACGCCCTGATAGGCAGCCTTGCCGAGGGCCATGCCGCCCGTGCTGTCGACGATCAGGTTGGCGCTTCCCTTCCCAGCCGGCGGATTCTCGGGGCCTTCCTCCATCATGCCGCTCCCGTTGGGCGTTTCTTGGAAGAACGCCCAACCGTGCATGTTCTTCGGCGAGACGACGATCCGCTTGCCGTGACCCTTCCCATCGTTGTCGTCGCGGGCGAGCACCGGCGCTGCGGCGACCAGGCTGAGCACGAGCGTGATCAGCCCAACCAGCAGGATGCTTCTCTTCAAGGTCCCCCCTCGTGATTCGAAAAAGAAATGCCGAGGCGCGACGAACCGCCCCCGCGAGCCGACTTGTAACAGACACCGCTAGCGCACGCGGAAGTTGCTCAAATCTGTTGGCACGACGGGCAGAACCAGGTGCCGCGACCGCCGACGCGCGTCTTCTCGAACAGCGTGCCGCAGCGGTCGCACGGCTCGTCCGTCCGGCCATAGGCCTTGAACTCCTCCTGCATCGAGCCGGACGATCCGTCGGGCAGCCGGTAATCAGAGAGTGTCGATCCCTGCCGCGCGAGGCCGAGCTCGAGCGCCTTCCGGATCGCGCGGTGCAGACGCTGCAGCTCTTTCCGGTCGAGCGAGCCGGCTTTGCGGAGCGGATGGAGCTTCGCGTACCAGAGCGCCTCGTCGACATAGATGTTCCCAAGACCGGCGAGCGTGCGCTGGTCGAGCAACGCCGCCTTCAGCGGGGCACGACGGTCCTCGAGACGCTCGCCGAGCCCTTTCGCGGTGAACGAGGCGACGAGAGGCTCCTCTCCCACCCGCGCCGCTAGGTATGGATCGAGCTCGCCCGGCTCGAGCAGGAGCCAGGTGCCGAAGCGGCGCACGTCGCGGTAGGCGACGGTCGTGCCGTCATCGAGTCGAAGAACGGCGCGGACGTGCGAGACCTCACCCGGCTCGTGCAGCAGGCTGCCCGTCATCCGCAGGTGGATCAGAAGCGCCCGGCCCGACGCGAATCGGACGATCAGGTACTTGCCGCGACGGTCGACGTGCTCGACGCGCTCGCCGGTGAGCTCCCCGGCGATCTCCAGCGGATCCTCCGGCCGCGTCAGGCGGATATCGTCGATCTCGACGCGGGTGAGCGTTCGTCCTTCCAGCACCGGAGCGATCGCCCGGCGCACGGTCTCGACCTCGGGAAGCTCAGGCACCCGGTGGCGGCGGGAAGAACGACGGGTAGACGACGCGGCCTCGAAGCGCCGGATCGTAGGCGCGGAGCGGACACACCATCCACGCCTCGTCCGGGATCTCAGGGTGAGGTGGCTCGAGGCCAAGCCCGGCGGCGGACACGAAGCCAAAGCGCGGGTAGTACTCAGGGACGCCCTCGCAGAGAACGAGCGGCTCACCGCGCTCGTCCGCGGTGGCAAGCGCCGTCTCGACGAGGGCGGCGCCGACGCCTTGTCTCTGGCGATCGGGCCGCACTGACATCGGGGTCAGGATCAGCACCTCGACGTCCGGACCCTCGAGCCACACCCGGCTGAGCATCGTGTGCGCGACGATCTTGGCCTCCTCCTCGACGACGAAGGCAAGTTCGGGGACGTAGCCGGCGGAGGCCCGGATCTGCTCGGCGAACGTCGCAACGCTGCGATCGGCGAACGCCGCCTCGATCACGCGAAAGATCTCGGCCTCGTCCTCGTGCCGCTCGCGGCGGATCATCGGGCGACGACGTCGAGCAGGATGTCGTGCTCGCGCGGCGCCTCGTCGCCCAGCTCATACGCGGCGAGGACGGCTTCCACGGCCAAGGCCCCGCTCGCCTCGTCTCGTGCGTGCACCTCGGCGAGCGTCTCGCCCTCGGCCACGCGCGCGCCGCGCTTGACGCGGCAGACGACGCCGACGGCGTGGTCGATCTCGTCGCCCTTGGCACGACGTCCGGCCCCGAGGTGGAGCGCCGCCATGCCGACCGCGATCGCGCCGAGCCGCGTCACCGAGCCTGCTCTCGCTGCGCGCACGGGCAGGACGACCGGCGCGGTCGGCAGCACAGCCGGATCGGGATCGCCGCCCTGCGCCCTGATCCAGCGCTCGTACACGGCTAGCGCCGACCCATCCGCGACGGCAGCCTCGGCGCGACGCCTCCCTTCCTCGACATCGATGCCGAGGTCGGACAGGGCGAGCAGCCGCGCGCATGCGTCGAG
>JALYRA010000092.1 GCA_030855545.1 Actinomycetota bacterium
TTCTGGAGCGGTACTTCCGCTTCGCCGCCAACGGAACGACGCTCGGGCGCGACACGATGGCGGGCGTGACGACCTTCGTCGTCATGTCGTACATCATCTTCGTGAACCCCCAGATCCTCAGCTTCGCGGGCATCGACGGGTTGAGCGAGATCGGGCTTCCGTTCAACCAGGTGCTCGCCGCCACCTGCCTCGTCGCAGGCGTGATGACGATCGTCATGGGCCTCTACACGAACAAGGCCTACGCGATCGCACCTGGGCTCGGCCTGAAAGCGATCGTGGCGTTCAGCCTCGTCGCGGGCGAGGGGCTGTCCTTCCCGGCCGCGATGGGGCTCGTGGTCGTCGAGGGCATCGCCGTCACGATCCTCGTCCTGACAGGAACGCGCGAAAAGATCATGGACGCGATCCCGCTCGAACTGAAGAAGGCGATCGCGATCGGGATCGGGCTCTTCATCGCGTTCATCGGCCTCGTCAACTCGGGGCTCGTCGTCCGCGGCACGCCCATCGTCGACCTGGCGCCGTTCTCGACGTGGCCGGTCTTCGTGACCCTGTTCGGGCTCATTGTCACGATCGCCCTGCGCGCCCGAGGTGTCCGGGGAGACCTGCTGATCGGGATCATCCTGACGACGATCCTCGCCACGATCATCAACGAGACCACCGACGACGCCGGCTTCACCGCCGGGGCCAGCTGGCCGGGCGACGTCTACGAGACTCCCGACCTCAGCCTGCTCGGCAACTTCAACTTCGACGCGTTCACCGAGCTTGCGTTCATCTCGGCGATCGTCTGGGCGTTCACCCTGTTCCTCGCGGACTTCTTCGACACGATGGGCACGCTCGTCGGTGTCGGCAAGCCCGCCGGCTACCTGGACGAGCACGGCCGGATACAGGACATCCGCAAGCCGCTGCTCGTCGACTCGCTCGCGGCGGTCGCGGGCGGTGCGGCTTCGACCTCGTCGGCGACGACGTACATCGAGTCTGCGTCGGGTGTGGGTGTCGGCGGCAGAACGGGTTGGGTCGCGGTCGTCTGCGGCGCGCTCTTCTTCCCGTTCATGTTCTTCGCCCCGATCATCGGGATGGTGCCGCCGCAGGCGACGGCGCCGGCCCTGATCATCGTCGGCTTCCTGCTCATGTCGGCGCTGACCGAGGCGCAGGAGGACGCGGAGGGCGTTCAGGACGGGCGCAAGCTCGCCGGGATCGACTTCACCGACATCGGGATCGGGCTCGCAGCGGCGCTGACGATCATGATCATGCCGTTCACGTTTTCGATCACGGACGGGATCGGGATCGGCTTCCTCGCCTTCGTCATCGTCCGGGCCGCACAGGGCCGCCCACGGGAAGTGCATCCGTTCATGTGGATCGCGTCCGCGGCGTTCCTCCTCTACTTCCTCGTGCCCTTCCTGCAGGGCCAGTTCGACTGGATCTAACTGCCTGATACGGTCGCCGGGATGGACCACGCGTTCCTCCCGGCGGCCGAGCAGGCTCGGCTCGTCCGCGAGGGCGAGGTCTCGCCGGTCGAGCTCGTCGAGCTCTACCTCGAGCGGATCGCGCGGCTCGATACTGGATCTGACCCCGTGCTGGGAGCGTTCGTCACCGTCCGCGGCGAGGAGGCGCTCGCCGAGGCACGCGCGAAGACAGAAATGCCCGCCGACGCGCCGTTCCACGGCGTCCCGATCGCGCTCAAGGACCTCGACACGACGGCAGGGATCAGAACGACGTTCTCCTCTCCGGCCTTCGCGCAGCACGTGCCCGACTTCGACGTCGCGCACGTCGCGAAGCTGAAGGCGGCCGGCTTCATCGTGCTCGGGAAGACGAACACCCCCGAGTTCGGCACGACGGCGTTCACGGACTCGGCGCTGAACGGGCCCTGCCGTACCCCGTGGGACCGCGGCCGGAACGCTGGCGGGTCGAGCGGCGGCGCGGCCGCCGCGGTCGCAGCCGGCCTCGTCGGGATCGCGCAAGGCTCCGACGGCGGCGGCTCGATCCGTATTCCCGCCTCGTGCTGCGGCATCTTCGGGATCAAACCCTCGCGCGGCCGCGTCTCGAACGCCCCGTTCGTCCCCGGCATCGGGCTCGGCACCGCCGGACCACTCGCGCGCACGACGCACGATGCCGCTCTCTTCCTCGATCTGATCGAAGGTTACGAGTGGGGCGACCCGTTCCCGCCACCGCCGCTCGAACGGCCCTTCGTTGACGAGATCGGCTCCGACCCCGGCCGGCTGCGCGTCGCGTTCACGACCGCGGCGCCGATCGACATCGAGGTGGCTGCCGACTGCATTGCCGCGACGCGCGAGGCGGCAGAGCTGCTCGCCTCGCTCGGACACGACGTCATCGAGGCGGCACCCGACTGGGGCGGGCAGGAGCTGATGGAGGACTTTCTCCCGATCTGGCAGGCGGCGCCCGCTTCGTACCCCGTGCCCGACACCTCGGAGCTCTCTGTGCTCAACCAGTGGTTTCTCGAGCGAGCCGCGTTGACGACGAGCGCCGAGTACGCCGGGGCGATCGGGAGGCTCCAGATCAGGGCACGGAAGATCGTCGCGTTCTGGGCCGACCACGATCTGTTGCTGACACCGTCGCTCGCCGCGCTACCGGCTCCGCTCGGCTGGGACACCGAGCCCGAGGATCCCGCCGAGCAGTTCGACCGCGCCGTTCGGTTCACGCCCTTCACAGCGGCGTTCAACGTCACCGGCCAGCCCGCGGTCTCGCTGCCGCTGCACTGGAACGAGGACGGGATCCCAGTCGGCGTCCAGCTCGTCGGCCCGCCGAACGATGAAGCGCTACTCCTCCGGATCTCGTCGCAGCTCGAAGAGGCGCGTCCGTGGGCGTACCGCCGTCCGCCTCACGCCTGACCAGAAAGAAGGACGTCCGGGACGGAATGACCGCTCCGCGAACGCCCTTGTAGGCGGATCATTGCAAAGAGACAGCTCTCATGCGGCAGCTAGAGACGGCCGACGTTGATCCGGATCGACTGGCCGGCCCGCGCGTGCAGCATCTCGGCCGCGTTGCCGCCGCTGATTGCAACAGACATGTTCCGATAGCTGTCCTCGTAGAGCATGATGTCGCCCGGCCGCGCGTCGGTGAACGTGCGCGCCGCGACGGCGTAGAAGCGCTCGCCGCCGAGCTCGAGCTCGATCTGCGTTCCCGGCACGATCCCGACCTCGTTCACGTGCTCGCGGGTGACGTTGAGCGCGATGTTCCCGAACGAGTCGACGTAGAGCACGCAGCCGCCGATCCGGTCGGCGCGCAGGTCGGGCTCGGGCAGGTCGAGCCGCACGAGCGCATCCGGGTCGAGCGGCGGGCCGAGCTCGCCGATCTCGACTCCGCGCGCGAGATGCGCCGCTGCCGGCGCAAAGATGTCGCGGCCGTGGAAGGTGCGCGAGATCGAGTCGAGCGCGTAGTCCGGGTTCGCGAGTTCGTGAACGGCCTCGATCCCGGCGCGCTCCGCCGCGGGGATGAGCAGGCCGTTGTCAGGGCCGACGAACGAACGGCCGTCGCGATCTCGCAGCGCGAGCGACCGGCGGGAGCTGCCGACGCCAGGGTCGATCACGGCAAGGTGTGCGCCGATCGGCATGTACGGGATCGTGTTCGCGAGCACGAGCGCGCCCTGGAGGATCTGTTGCGCCGGGATCCCGTGGGTGATGTCGATGATCTGGGCCTCTGGCGCGATCCGCTTGATCACGCCGTGGCAGGTGCCGACGAAGTCGTCCTGGAGCCCGAAGTCGCTCAGGAAGGTGACGAACACGCGGCAGAGCCTATCGCGGCGAGGAGGCCCGCCAGGTCGTACGTCGGGGCTTCGCGAACGACCTCGACGCCCGCTTTGCGTGCTGCGGCCGTCGTCTGGGGGCCAATGCTGACCGCCGGGATCCCGACCTCGAGCCGGCCGAACGCCCGCGCCGCGGACGCGGAGGCGAGTACGACGAGGTCGCCGTCGAGCGGAATCGCGGGCGCCAGCTCATGCGTCCGGTAGAGCGGGACGAAGTCGGCGTCGAGCTCGTCCACGAGCAGCCTGCGCGCCCCCTCGGCGCCCGCGAAGAGAACGCGGCCGGCGGGTCGGGGGAGCTCGGCGAGCAATCCCTCCTGTGTCGCGACCCGCGGGACGAGGTCGGCGCCGCCGAACGCGTCGGCGGTCGCCTGGCCGATCGCCGCGACGCGCGCCGGCGTCCCGGCCATCCGCCGGTGCAGCTCGCGGGCGCCGTTCACGCTCGTGACGACGACCCACTCG
>JALYRA010000100.1 GCA_030855545.1 Actinomycetota bacterium
CTTCCGTCGGCTCCCCGGCCGGCTCCTCGGTCGCCGCCGACGCGCCGTTACCGTTTCCGGCGGCGGCCATCTCCTTCGGCGTCACCTTGCTCTGGCCGGCGGCGATCCCGTCGGCGATCGCTTTCACGATCAGGCTGCACGAGCGGATCGCGTCGTCGTTCCCGGGAATGATGAAGTCGGCCTCGTCGGGATCGCAGTTCGTGTCGACGAGCGCGATGATCGGCACGCCGAGCCGGCGCGCTTCGCGCACGGCGAGCTGCTCCTTCTTCAGGTCGACGATGAAGACCGCGTCCGGCTGCCGCTTCAGATCGGCGACGCCGCCCAGGTTCGACTCGAGCTTCTCGAGCTCCTGGAGCATCGTGATCCGCTCCTTTGCGGGCAGCAGGTCGAGCTGGCCCTCGGCCTTCAGGCGCCGCAACTCGTGCAGGTGCGCGATCCGGTCGGTGATCGTGCGCCAGTTCGTCAGCAGCCCACCGAGCCAGCGGTTCGACACGTACGGCATGCCGACGCGCGCCGCCTCCTCGGCCACCGAGTCCTGCGCTTGCTTCTTCGTGCCGACGAACAGGACCGTGCCGCCGCGCTCGGCGAGATTGCGGGCGAAGTCGTACGCCTCTTCGAGCAGCTCGGAGGTCTGGGTCAGATCGATGATGTAGATGCCGCCGCGCTCGGTGAAGATGAAGCGCTTCATCTTCGGGTTCCAGCGACGGGTCTGGTGACCGAAGTGGACTCCGGCTTCCAGGAGGTCACGCATGGAGACAACTGCCAAGGGAATGGCCCCTTTCGTGGTTGATTGGCGTTACAGCCGGCGGGGCGCGGGCGGAACCTCGTTCAAGACGAGGCACCCCCACCCGTCCTGGTCGCCGGGACGAAGGGACAGAAACGACGCGAGAAGTGTAGCTAGGTGTCCCCGCGAGCGCGTTCGAGCGCCCCGGCGAGGTCGTCCGGGAGCGGGGATTCGGTTTCGACCCGCTCGCCTGTGAACGGATGCGTGAAATCGAGCCGCGCCGCGTGCAGGAACTGCCGTTCGAGGCCGAGGTCGCCGGACGAGCCGTAGACGGAGTCCCCCGAGATCAAGAGCTCGAGCGCCTCGAGGTGGACGCGGATCTGATGCGTGCGGCCGGTCTCGAGCGTCACCTCGAGATACGCACGTGAGCCGAGCCACTCGAGCACCTCGAAGTGAGTGACGGCGTTCCGTGGCGTCGCGGTGTCGAGCGAGTGGCGCGTCTTGTCGATCCGGTCGCGGCCGATCGGCGCCTCGATCCGCCCCGTCCTCGAGCGCGGTCGTCCTTTCACGAGGGCGAGGTAGCGGCGCTCGACCTCGCGGCGCCGGATCAGGTCCTGCAAGCGGTCGTGCGCCTCCTCGGACCGCGCGACGACGAGCAGGCCGGACGTGTCGCGGTCGAGCCGGTGGACGATGCCGGGGCGGTCGTCGTCGCCACCGGCTGCGTCGAGCGCCAGGAGCCCGTGGACGAGCGTTCCGGTCTGGTGCCCCGTGCCGGGATGCACGACGACCCCTGCCGGCTTGTCCACGACGAGGAGATGCTCGTCCTCCCACGCGACGCGGAGATTCATCTCCTCGGCGGCGAGCGGCGCAGCCGCCGCCGGTAGCTCCGCGACGACCTCCTCCCCGCCCTCGAGCCGGTAGCTCTTCGAGCGTGCGGCACCGTCGACCGTCACGGCGCCTTCCGCGATCAGCCGCTCGGCGAGCGCACGCGAGCCGACCTCCGGCCGTCCGGCGAGCGCCCGGTCGAGCCGGTCGGCCTCAGGGGCGTGAAAGCGGAGAGTGGACAACGCGGCCCTGCTGCCTGCGCCTGGAGCGGTCGCCGCCGGCGAGGGCGCCGAAGAGTGTGGCGACGCCGACGACGATGAAGAGGTCGGCGAGGTTGAATGCCGGCCACCAGCGGAAGTCGAGAAAGTCCGTCACATGCCCGAGTCGGACGCGATCGAGCAGGTTCCCGGCGCTGCCGCCGAGCACCAGTCCGAGCGCGACCGGGAGCACCGGATGACGGGAGCCGGCTCGCGCGAAGAAGACGAGCATCCAGACGACCGCGAGCGCCGTGAGCGCGATCACGATCGAGGTGGCGCTCGAGAAGAGCCCGAACGCGATGCCGGAGTTGTGCACGTGGTGGATCGAGAACGGTCCTACGATCTCGACCTCTTCGCCGAGCGCAAGCGCCCGCGCGACAACCTGCTTGGTCACTTGATCGGCGGCGACGGCCGCGAGGGCAATCGACCCTAGGCCGACCCACTGGCGCGCGCCGGCGCCGAGCGGCCGTTCCGCCGCGAGGATCGGGCGCAGGGCGTTCGTCGACGAGCCGACACGGACGTCAGCTCGTGGCGCTTCTCTGCGGGCAGGCTCGTTCACCGGCCGGCGAGCGACCGCGCGTGCTCGACGCAGAGCGTCGTCCAGGGCACCGCTTCGAGCCGCTCGACGGGGATCGCCTTGCCGTCGACCTCGCAGTTTCCGTAGCCACCCGACTCGAGTCGCTGCAGCGCCTCCTCGACCTCGCGCAGCTGCTCTTGCGCGTCCTCCTCGAGCCCCTCGTCGAGCTCGCGCGCGTAGGTCTCGCTCGCCGAGTCGGCGAGGTGGTTGTCGGCCGTGGAGGACGACAGCTCGCCGGTCTCCTCGGTGAGGCTCGAGCCGCCGATGTCGTGGTGCCCGATCGTCTTCTGCAGCCGCTCGCGGTGCTCCTCGAGCAGTTCGCCGAAATGCTTCTTGTCGATGCTCACGTCGTCTCCTTCATGCCCGCCGGGGCGAGCCGTCGCTCGATCTCAACCGGGCCGATGCCGGCACTCAGCCGCAGTCTGGTCATCGGCCTACGACGGACAGGATAGTTACGGTTTACGAGATCAAACGACGGATCTCACCGGTTTGCTCGCCGACGGGCTCGCGTTCGTCTTTGGCGGCGTCGCCGATGCTGTCGAGCGCCGACCGAAGCAACGAGGTGATCCGGCGCAACTCGGTCTCGAGCCGTTCCTTCTCGGCCGCCGCGCGGCGGGCGACGGCCCGAGCTTCAGCGTGCGCTTCGGCGACGATCAACTCGGCATCCTTGCGCGCCTGCTCGCGCAGCTGCTGCGCGGAGCTCTCGGCGGAGACGAGCGTCGTCCGCAGCAGGCTCTCGAGCTCTTTGTGCCGGACGAGGTCGGACTCGAGCTGCTCGACCTTGTCGCGAAGGTCGGCCCGCTCGCGCCAGACATCCTCGAAGCTGTCTGCGATGTCGGTGAGCAGTCTGTCCGCGGGTTCGCGCCGGTACCCGCGAAACGCTCGGCCGAGCTTGATGTGGCGGATCTCGACGGGCGTGAGAGACATGGGGTTCCTTTCCTAGAACCGCTCGAGCAGGTTGACGAGGATCCCCCGGATGATGAAGAGCGAGAAGATCGCAACCATCGGCGAGAGATCGAGCGGCCCGAGCGGCGGCAGGAAGCGTCGAAAGAGCCGCAGGTAGGGATCGCAGACGTCGTAGAGGAAGCGCTGCACCCGGTTCAGCCAGGGCCGGTACGGCATCCGGATCCACGACGTCAGGATGTACGCGAACAGGAGCAGCGTGTAGACCAGGATGAAGATCTCGACGAAGCTCGCCAGAGAGTCGCCCACCGAGGCGAGCAAGGTCAGTACGGCGGGATCGCCCATGGGCGGTTCCTTCGCGGTGTCATGCAGCTTTCCTACGCTTGATTGAAGAAGCCGCCGCGTTCGAGCATCCTCGCGCGCTCCTCGGCGGAGACCTCGACGTTCCGCGGCGTCAGCAGGAAGACTTTGTCGGCGACGCGCTGCATGCCGCCGTCCAGCGCGTAGGTGAGACCGCTCGCGAAGTCGATCAGGCGCTTCGAGAGATCCTGGTCGCAGCTCTGGAGGTTGAGGATCACGGGCACGTTGTCCTTGAAGCGGTCGGCGATCTGCTGCGCGTCGTTGAAGCTCCGCGGCAGCACGAGGTGCACCTTCACCGACGCGGGGTTCGGGACCGCCTCGATGCCGCGCAGGCGCGTCGCCGGGCGGATCACCGCCGTGCTGGCCGCGTCGGGCTCCGGGTCGGTCCAGTCATCGAAGTCACGGCCTCGACGCGGCTGCAGGCGGCGGACGTTGGCCCGCTCCCGGGCGCCGTAGCTGCGCTCGAGCTCCTCGTTCGTGGCGTAGCCGTCGTCGTCCCAGTCGTCCTCCTCGGCGATGCCGAAGTAGACGAGGGTGCGGCTCCAGACGTCTGCAAATCCCATAGGTGCAGGCAGATTATTGCTCAAACAGGACGGAACCGACACGGATCAGGGTCGCGCCTTCCTCGGCTGCGACGCGGTAGTCCTGCGACGTGCCCATCGAAAGGTCGGTTAGCCCATGCTCTTCGGCCAGCTCACGGAGCCGGCGGAAGTACCGTCTCGACGCCTCGGGATCGGCGGCAGCCGGCGGCATCGTCATCAGCCCCCGGACGCCGGGATAGGCGCGGAGCAGGGCCGGCAGCTGCGCGGGCGCGACACCCGACTTCGACAGCTCGCCGGCGAGGTTCACCTCGACGAGCGCCGGCACGGTGAGCCGGGCCGCCGCCGACTCGGACGCGAGCGAGTGGACGAGCTCGCAGGTCGCGTTCACGACCCGCGCCTTGTTCGACTGGAGGTGCCCGATGAAGTGCCAGCGGAAGGTGGTGCCGAACTCGGCGTGCTTGCGCTCGAGATCCTGGGCGCGGTTCTCCCCCACCACCTCGACGCCCGCCGCGGCGAGCGCGGCCATGTCCTCGAACGCGACGTACTTCGTCGCGACGACGATCGTGATGTCCGGCCCGATCTCCGCGCGGACCCGCTCGAAGCGTTCGCGCACCCGATCAGGCGACACGGGCGATCACTCCCTGGACGCCGCGTGGCTTGCCCGTGCGGCGGTGTGAGAAGAAGAGCTCCGGGTTGCAGGAGGTGCAGAGGTCGACCCGCTCGATCTCTTCGACGCCGGCGGCACGCAGCGCGCGCTCCGCCGACGTCCAGAGATCGAGGTTGCGGCCATGGAGGACGTCGTCACCGAAGACAGCCGCAAACGGCTCGGCCACTTCGGGACCGACCTCGTAGCAGCACGGGCCAATGGCAGGTCCGATGACGGCCTGGACGTCGGCGCCGAGAACGCCCACTCCCTCGGCGGCGATCCCGGCGAGGAGACCGCGCCAGCCCGCGTGCAGGATGGCGACGGCAGGTGCTCCCGAGGTGCGGACAAGCGCAATCGGAAGGCAATCGGCGGTCATCGCGAGCACCGGAAGGTCACGTTCGTCCGTCCAGAGTCCGTCGCCCGGCTCACCCCGCGCTCCCGGCACGGCACGGTGAACCGACGTCGAGTGAATCTGCCTGTTCAGCGCGAGCCGATCGACGTCGGCGCCGATCTCGTCGCACAGCAGGCGGCGGTTCTCGTCGACGCGCTCGACCTTGTCCCCGGTCATCCGACCGAGGTTGAGCGAGGCGTACGGTCCGTCGCTGACCCCGCCGGCGCGCGTCGAAAAGACGATCTCGTACGGGCCAGGTACCGCCCAACGGATCACGCGAGCTCCCGGGCGCGGCTCAGGAGCTCCTCGCGGCGGTTCCGCTCCGGGTCCTCGACGACCTCGCCGAGCAGGGTGTGGAGGACCCGGCCGAGCGCCGGCCCCTCCTCGAAGCCCGCCTCGATCAGGTCGGCCCCGTCGATCTTCAGGTCGGCGAGCCGGTGCGGCTGCGTGCGCTCCTGCTCGACGAGCTCCCGGAAGCGGCCGAGCCAGTCCCAGTCGCTCTGGGGAACGGTCTTGCCGGCCAGATCGGCGGCGCGGTGCGCGATCAGATCGAAAGCGAGCCGCTCGCCGTGTCGGGCGAGAAAGCGTCGGGCGTCCACGGGCGCCGGCTCGCCCTGCGGATCGAACGGATGCTCGCGCACGAGCTTGACGACGTAGTCCCGCAACCTCGTCGGATACCGGAGCCGTGAGAGAACCCGTCCGGCGACCGCAGCGCCGATCGCGGCGTGGTCGCCGCCGTCTCGCTCCGCGTCCGGCTTGCCGAGGTCGTGCAGGAGCGTTGCGAGGCGCACCTCGAGTCCGTCTCCCGCGTCGGCGGCCGCCTGCACGACCGCGAAGACGTGCTCGTCGAGCGTCAGGTGCTGCCGCTCGCTCTGCTGGGCGTAGCCGATCGTCGGCTCGAACTCTGGCAGGAGGTGCAGAAGCACATCGGTGTCGCGCGCCAGCCTGAGCGACTTCGCGGGCTGCGCGCCGAGGAGGAGCTTCGAGAGCTCTCCCATACCGTCGGCGGCGAGACCGCCTCCGATCCGCTCACCCGAGACATGGACGATCTGGGGCGCCCACTCGCGCATCTGGCGGAGCGTGTCCTCGTCCGGATCGACAGAGAGCTGCGAGACGAAGCGCAGGCCGCGGACGATGCGGAGCGGGTCGTCGCGAAAGCTCGTCGGGCCTGTCGTACGCAGGATGCCGGCCCGGAGGTCGGCCCGGCCGCCGAGGGGGTCGAGGATCTCGTTGGTCTCGAGACTCCGCGCGATCGCGTTGATCGTAAAGTCGCGGCGACGCATGTCGTCCTCGAGCGAGATCCCGGCGTCCGCGACGATCTCGAAGTCGTGGCGGCCCGGGCCTGTCGAGCGCTCGACCCGCGGCGGAGTGAACTCGATCCCGCCCGGCTGCAGCGCCCGCACCTCCCGGTCGCGCGGATGCAGTCGCACTCCGACGCGCTGGTCGCCGACGATCAGATCTTCGACCCGCCCGTGAGGCTCGAGCGCGGCCCTGAGCTCCGCCTGGCCGACGCCCGGGACGACGAAGTCGAGATCCCGGACCGGGAGCCCGAGCAGCTCGTCGCGAACGCCGCCGCCGACGAGGTACGCGTCGAGTTCAAGCGAGTGGACGTAGTCGGCGACCGTGCAGGGCACGACGCCATTCTGCGCCAAGTAACAGTCTGTTACTTGGTGTAACCCGCTCGAGGACGCCGCTCGACCCGACCTTGTAACAGTCTTTTGCTTGGCTAGAGGTGGGCTATCGCCTCGATCTCGACCAATGCGCCGGACGGGAGCTTCGCCACCTCGACCGTCGAGCGGGCCGGTGGGCGGTCGCCGACGTGGGACGCGTAGACGTCGTTCATCGCGGCGAAGTCGCCGAGGTCTTGGAGAAAGACGGTCGTCTTGACGAGGTTGTCGAGGCTGCTGCCGGCCTCCTCCAGGATCGCGCGGAGGTTCTGCATGATCTGCCCGGTCTGGACGACGATGTCACCCTCGACCTGCTTGTCGCCCGGCTTCAGGCCGAGCTGTCCGGCGACGAAGACATAGTCGCCCGTCTTCACTGCCTGGTTGTACGGCGCCCCCTCGAACGGTGCGGGCGCGCGCTCGGTGCGGACGATCTCCTTGTCAGCCATCGGTGTCTCCTTGGTCGGGTGTCAGCTCGTGCGGGAAGCTTGCGCCAACGCCGCGCCGAGGGCCTTGAAGATCGCCTCGAGTACGTGCCGCGAGTCCTCGCCGTCGATCAGGCGGACGTGCAGCGTCAGCCCGGCCGTGTTTGCGAAGGCGTCGAGGAAGCGTGCGGCGAGGTCGCTGCCGAGCCCTCCGGCGCGTGCGTCGGTGAGGTCGACGTTGCTGGCGACGAGCGGGCGGTCGGACACCTCGAGCGCTACCTGTGCGAGCGCTTCGTCGGCGGGCATGAAGGCCGACC
>JALYRA010000124.1 GCA_030855545.1 Actinomycetota bacterium
TCGAGACGATCCTCGCCGCCTTCGAGATGGACGAGATCCTCTATGAGCTGCGCGAGCACTCGGCCGGCCTGAACGCCGGCCGCTGGGACTACATCTTCAGCGTGATCAAGAAGCTCGGCCACCGGCCGGAGTTCGTGCTGCCCGACCGTGCCGCGGTGACGATGGCGGTGCCGTTCATGCGCGCCTACACCGAGCTGCTCGTGAAGACATGCCACCGCCGCGGCGCCCACGCGATGGGCGGCATGGCTGCGTTCATCCCCTCGCGGCGCGACCCGGAGGTCAACGCGGCGGCGCTCTCGAAGGTGCGAGAGGACAAGGAGCGCGAAGCGGGTCAGGGCTTCGACGGCACGTGGGTCGCCCACCCCGACCTCGTTCCGGTCGCGATGGAGATCTTCGACCGCGTGCTCGGCGACCGGCCGAACCAAGTCGAGCGGCAGCGTGACGACGTCTCCTCCACGGCCGCCGAGCTGCTCGACGTCGATTCGACTCCGGGCGAGATCACGTCGGAGGGGCTGCACAACAACATCTCGGTCGGGATCCAGTACCTCGCCGCGTGGCTGCAGGGCTCCGGCGCGGTCGCGATCTTCAACCTGATGGAGGACGCGGCGACTTCCGAGATCTCTCGCTCGCAGGTCTGGCAATGGCTCCGGCACGAGCACGTCTCGCGTGCCGACGTCGAGCGCGCGATCGAGGAGGAAGTCGCCAAGCTCGGCGAGGGAGACTTCTCCGAGGCGCGCGAGCTGTTCGAGCAGGTCGCGCTCGGAGACGAGTTCGTCGAGTTCCTGACGCTGCCCGCCTACACGCGGATCGACTAGGACCGTCGGACGGTAGAACCGGCCGGACGGCCCATTGCAGAGACAGGCCGGTAGCCGACAACCTAGGTAGATGAACGACAGTGAGATCCTGATCTGGTGCGTAGCGCTGATCGCACTTGAGCTTCAGCACCTGAAGTGGATCGTCTGGGAGCATTGGGACTGTCGCCGCTGCGGCGCCAAGCACCGCGACTGCGGTCACGGCGCCCGGCTCGTCAAGTACTTCTAGTCGCTAGTCCCCCGCGACGAAGAACTGCCAGTCGCCGTCGGGCGTGATCGCCGTGCGATAGCCGAGATAGCCGGTGCTTTCCGGCCCCTTCATCTGCTCGACTTCGGCCTGGGTGTAGAGACCCGCATCGACGACGGCCTGCCAGTCCTCGTCCGTCGGCGTCTCCTCGTAGGCTGACGGCCAGGCGTAGGAGCCGGTCTCGTTGCGGCTGTGCGGGATCGTCAGGATCGTCGCGAGCGCCCGCATCGGCAGCGGCCGCTCGACACCCGCTTCCTCGACGTCGCGCCAGAACGCGGCGGCGGAGTCGGACCCGCCGTAGCTGAACGTGAAGCCCTCGCCCTGCTCGAGCGCGATCTGCTCGAGCGTCTCGTAGTCGCAGGCGACCGCGGCGTCGAAGACGCGCTGCCGTACCTCGGCAACAGCCTCTGGGAGCTCTTGCTCGGGCAGGATCAAGCGCAGTCCGGCCGTCGAGCACGCGACCTCGGGCGGCTCCGTGGTCGCCGGCGGCGGCAGCGTCTCGGTCACCGTCTCCGTCTCGGTAACGGTGACCGGCTGCGGCGCGGCCGCCTCCTCGGCATCCTCGGTGCCACAGCCGGCGAGGGCGAGAGCGGCGAGGACGGCGGCGGCGAGCAGTCTCATACGGTCTCCGTTCGACCGCGCTCCGCGGTGCCCTCCCGAGGTGACGAGCCGAATCGGCGCGTCGTGGAGCGCGTCGAGTACGGCGAGGTAGCTCTCGCCCGGCACGCAGAAGGCGTGGTCGGCACCGTGCAGGACGCGCTGATCGACGAGGATCCGGCCGCCGGACCGGGTCACAGGTGCAGCGAGCCCTGCGCGAGCGCGTCGCCGTTCGACTCTTCGGCGCGCACGAGCACGACTCGGACGAATGTGCCCGAGCCGGAGACCTCCGCCGGCTCGACGAAGGCGCCGAACGGTTGGACGCGCGCTCCGTCGACGATCAGCTCCCCACGCAGCACGCAGCCGATCCCTTGCCCGGCTGCCGGCCCTCCGTCGAGCTCACAGCGCATCGCGTAGTCCGCCCAGGGGTCGAGCTCGACAGGCGCCGAGAGCTTTGCGTCGTCTGCCGACCACTCGGTCAGCTCCCACCGGAAGACGGTCGCGCCGTCGCTTCCGGCCGAGATCGTCGCCTCGTCGGAACCGAATGCAGCGCGGCCGGCATGGAGGCCGGCAAGCTCGCCCGAGGCGACGTAAACGATCCGTCCGCCGGCCGGCAATACGAGCTCCTCCCCCGGCGTTAGCAGATCCTCGTACAGCGACAGCGACGTCATCAAACGCCCATGCAGACGTACTTGAGCTCGAGCCAGTCGTTGAGGCCGTACCTCGAGCCCTCGCGACCGATTCCCGATTCCTTCATGCCGCCGAACGGCGCCACCTCGGTCGAGATGATCTGATGCGGCGGGATCGTGTCGCCGTAGACGCGCTTCGCCTCCTCGCCGAACCACTCGAAGAAGGACGCCGCGTACGCGATCTCGCCACGGGCCTCCGCGAGCGGCTTGCCCTGCTCGCTCGTCAGCAGGCGGGCGAGCTCCTCCTGCCGCTCCAGCATCAGGTCGGCGAGCCGCCGCAGGATCTGGGCGCGCTCCTTGGCCGGTCTGGCGCGCCACGCCGGGTAGGCGCGCTCGGCCGCGGCGATCGCCCGTCGGGTCTCGTCCACCCCGTGACGCGGCACGTCGGCGAGCGCTTCGCCGGTGGCAGGGTTCGTGACGACGAACGTGCTCGTGGACGCGACGGCGGTCATCGCTGAGAGGATAGTCAGCGCTTGATCGCCGACGCCCACAACGACCTGCTGCTGGAGCTCGCGCACCGCGAGCACCGGCTCGGCGAGACGAACGTCTTCGCGCGAACGTGGTTGCCCCTGCTCGAGGTGGGCGACGTCGGCCTCCAGATCTGCCCGATCTTCGTCGAGCTCGACCGGCAGCCCGAAGGGACGCTGCGCGACGCGCTCGGCCAGGCGGCGTCGTTCCACCGGGCGCTGCGCGAGAACCCCGACCGCCTCGTTGCGGTGCGGTCGCGGGCCGACCTCGACGCGGTCGAGCGCGGGGAACGGATCGGCCTGATGCTCGCGCTCGAGGGCGTCGAGCCGTTCGGGTACGAGCTCTGGGGATCGACGCGCTCCGCACCCGCGGCTGGGAAGGAGACCAGCTCAGCGGCGCGCTCTCGCGCAACCTGCTCCGGTTGCTGCGCGAGTCGCTCCCCGCCTAGGAGCGCCTACTTGCCTCGATTCGTCAGGCGCCGTTGAAATCGTTCGATTTCTTTGTCCGCACGTTCGCTCGCGTCGATTAGCGCGACGACCGCTTCGGCGAGAACCGTCTTTGTCTCGTCGTCGGGCATGTCGGCAATGAGCGATCGCAGACCCTCTGATCCGCCTTCGATCGCGGTATCGCAGAGAAGAAACAAGCGGTCGCTGATTTCTCGAGGTAGCGCCACGCCACGATCCTACGGGGTGACGAGGACTCGGCCCGGCTCGCCGGCGAGACTCGCCTTGAAGGCATCGTCGGCGCGGTCGAGCGGAAAGGACGGGCCGACGAGGCTCGCGAGCTCGAGGTCGCCCGACGCGACCAGATCGAGCAGGCGAGGCAGGGCGACAGCGGGATCCTCGGAGCCGTAGATCGTTCCGGTCAACGTCTTCTCGCGATTCGAGAACTCGAACGGATCGAGCTCGAGCTTCTCGCCGCCGGCGGGCAGACCGACGACGACCGCGGTGCCACCGCCGCGCGTCCAACGGAGCGCGAGCTTCGTCGTCGCCGCTGCGCCGACGGCGTCGAACGCGTAGTCGACGCCCTCGGGGTCGAGCTCTTTCATCGCCTCGCGCACATCGTCCGGGGAGCAGGCACGTGTCGCGCCGAGTCTCAGCGCCTGCTCGCGCCTGCCTTCCACCGGATCGACGACGAGGATCTCGGCTGCTCCGGCGATCCGCGCGCCCTGGACGACGAACTGGCCGACGCCGCCGGCCCCGATCACGAGCGCGGTGAACCCCGGCTCCGGCCTGGCGGCGTTCAGAACGGCGCCGACGCCGGTGAGCGCCGCACAGCCGAGCAGCGCAGCCTGCTCGAGCGGCACCGCCTCGCCGAGAGGGAGTGCGGCCCCCTCCGCGACGACGACGCGCTCGGCGAGTGCGCCTGTCGCGGTTCCGCGATAGACGGTCTCGCCGCCGAGTGAGATCCCGGTGTGGCCGCCGAGCAACGTGCCGCGGCCGATCGCTGACGAAAGCGGCCCGCAGGCGGCCGGGCGTCCGCGCCTGCATGGCCCGCAGTCTCCGCACGCCGGCGCCCAGGAGAGGACGACCCGGTCGCCCACGCGCAGACCGCCGACACCCTCGCCGACGGCCTCGACGACACCGGCGCCCTCGTGGCCGAGCACGATCGGCGTCGGTCGGTCCCACTCGCCCTTGTAGGAGTGGAGATCGGTGCCGCAGACGCCGACGGCGGTCATGCCGACGACGACCTCCCCGTGCCTCGGCTCCTCGACATCGAGCTCCTCGAGCACGAGCGCGCCGGGCTCGTGCATGACGGCTGCGAGCGTCTTCATCGCATCAACATCCCACCGTTGACGTCGAGCGTCGCGCCCGTGACGAATCCTGCCGCGTCGGAGACGAGAAAGGCGACCGCTGCCGCGACCTCCTCCGGCCGTCCGAGCCGTCCGACGGGGATCGTCGTCAGCATCGCCTCGATCCGCTCGGGCGCAACGGAGGCGACCATCGGCCCGTCGATGGCAGCCGGCGCGAGCGCGTTCACGGTCACGCCCGAGCTAGCCAGCTCACTCGCAGCGTGCCGCGTCAGCGCAATGATCGCCGCCTTCGAGGTCGCGTAGTGGACGCCGGTCACGGCCCGGCTGCTCTGCCCGGCGACGGAGGCGAGGTTGACGATCCGGCCCGAGCCACGGTCGCGCATCTGCGCCCCCACGACGCGGATCCCGAGGTAGGTGCCGCGAAGGTTCGTGGCGAGCACGTCGTCCCACTCGTCGAGGTCGATCTCCCAGAACGAGCGGAGCTCGGTGCGGGCGGCGTTGTTGACGAGCACCTCGACGTCTCCCGCGGTCTCGAGCAGGCGCTCCCAGGACTCGAGGCTGCGAACGTCGTGCTCGACCGCGTCGCCGCCGATCTCGGTTGCGACGCGCTCTGCGCCGCCGACGTCGAGGTCAGCGACGATCACCCTGTCTCCATCTGCGGCGAGCCTGCGCGCGATCGCCTCGCCCAGCCCGCGCGCGGCGCCGGTGACGACGGCCGTCCGTGTCATCAGGACGCCTCGACGTGGATGCGCTGCGTCGACTGCGCCAGCGCGCCGCCGGCGCGGCCGGTTCGCGTGGCGACGATCTCGGCGAGGATCGAGAGCGCGGTCTCCGGCACCGATTCGGCTCCGATGTCGAGCCCGCAGGGGCCGGAGATCCGTTCGAGGGCGTCCTCGGGCACTCCAGCCTCACGCAGCCGCACGCGCTTCTTTTCCTGGTTCCTGCGGCCACCGATGACGCCGATGTAGAAAGCGTCGGTCGCGAGCGCGAGCTCGAGTGCGGGCAGGTCGAACTTGTCGTCGTGGGTGAGGACGACGATTGCAGTGGCGTGATCCGGCGCGATCTGCGCGAAGGCCTCCTCGGGCCAGGCGACGATCAGCTCGTCCGCACTCGCCATCCGCTCGCGCGTCGCGAACGTCGGCCGGGCGTCGGCGACGAGGGTCGTCCAGCCGAGCAGCTTCGCCGCGGCGGCGAGCGCCTCGCCGGTGTCGACGGCGCCGTAGACGAAGAGACGCGGCGGCGGCCCGTAGACCTCTGCGAAGACCGTGCGGCCCTCGAGCTCGATCGTCCGGTTGCGGGCGCCGCAGATCAGCCCGGGCGCGTGCCGCGCCAGCTCGGGCGGGCCGTCGCCGACCGTCTCGCCACCCTCGACGATGAGCAGCTTGCC
>JALYRA010000179.1 GCA_030855545.1 Actinomycetota bacterium
AAGCTGCCGTCCGTGCTCGAGACGCCGCTCTCCGAGCCGCTCTTCATCCTCGGCACGCTCTTCGTCCTGCTCGTCTTCTTCGTCCCGGGCGGGCTCGCGAGCCTCGGGCAGCGCTTGCGGCGGGTGCGCTCGTGAAGATCGGCTGGGAGCGCCACGGTTCGGGGCCGCCGTTGCTGCTGATCCACGGGCTCGGCTACGGCCGCTGGGGCTGGGAGCCGGTCGTGGAGCCGCTTGCACGCACGTTCGACGTGATCACGTTCGACAACCGCGGCGTCGGCGAGAGCGCCGCGCCGCCGGGGCCGTACACCGCGGCGGAGATGGCCGCGGACGCGGCAAAGGTGCTCGACGAGGCGGGCGTCGAACGCGCGCACGTCGTCGGCACGAGCCTCGGCGGGATGATCGCCCAGGAGCTCGCGCTGAGCCACCCGGAGCGCGTTGACCGGCTCGTGCTCGCGTGCACGACGCCCGGCGGGCCGAAGGCGTTTCCGATGCCGCAGCAGTCGATCGACCTCATGCAGGCGCGCGCAACGCTCCGCGAGTTCACCGAGAACGCGCTCGCGCCCGACCCGCGGCCGGACATCGTCGACCGGATCCTCGTCCACCGCGAGCGCACCGCGCAGGCCTTCGAGCAGTGGGCTGCACAGGCGGCAGCAGGCGCGACCTTCGATGCCCACTCGCGGCTCGGCTCCCTCACGGCGCCGACGCTCGTCCAGACGGGCGACGGCGACACCGTCGTCGACCCGCGCAACAGCGAGCTCCTCGTCGAGGCGATCCCGGACGCGCGGCTCTCCGTCTACCCGGGCACCGGTCACGTCTTCATGTGGCAGGAGCCCGAACGGTTCGTGGCCGAGCTGGAGGAGTTCTTGTGCTGACGCTGGACCGCTGGATCCGCGACCGGGCACGCTCGACTCCGGATCGCGTCGCGATCGACTTCCTCGGCGCGGAGACGACCTACGGCGAGCTCGACGAGCGCTCCGAGCGGCTCGCCGCCGGCTTCCTCGAGGCCGGTCTCGTCCCCGGCGACCGGGTCGCCACCCTCACCGGCACGAGCCCCGAGCACGTCGTCGTCTTCTTCGCCTGCGCGAAGGCCGGCCTGATCCTGATGCCGCTAAACACACGTCTCGCGCCGCCAGAGCTGCGTTTCCAGCTCGAGGATGCCGAGCCGGCCGTCCTCCTCTGTTCGGACGAGTGGGCCGAAACCGCCCGCTCGCTTCACGACCGCACCGCGGGCCTGGAGGAGCTTGTGTTTCAGAAACACAAAGTCCTCCGGCCGCCCGCCGACGACGACGGACTGCTGCTCGTCTACACCTCGGGCACGACCGGGAAGCCGAAGGGCGCGCTGCTCACCCACGCGAACTGCTTCTGGACGAACCTCTCCTTCGATCGGGTCGCCGGGGTCTCCGGCGAGGACACCGTCCTCCAGGTGCTGCCGCAGTTCCATGTCGGTGGCTGGAACGTGCATCCGCTGCTCGCCTGGTGGAAGGGCGCGACCGTCGTGCTCGAGCCGTCGTTCGATCCGGCGCGCGCTCTGCAGCTGATCGCGGAGAAGCGGGTGACGACGATGATGGGCGTGCCTGCGACGTACCTCTTCATGGCGCAGGAGCCCGGGTTCGCGACGGCCGACCTGTGGACGCTGCGACGCGCGGTCGTGGGCGGGGCGCCGATGCCCGAGACGCTCCTCGAGACGTGGCACGAGCGTGGGGTGGACGTCGTCCAGGGCTACGGGTTGACCGAGGCCGCGCCCAACGTCCTCTGCCTCCCGCCCGAGGACGCGGCCCGCAAGCGCGGCTTCGCCGGCAAGCCGTACCCGCACGTCGACGTGGCGCTGCGCGACGAGACCGGCCGCATCCTCGACGGCGCCGCCGAAGGCGAGCTGATCGTCCGGGGGCCGAACGTCTTCGCCGGCTACTGGCGCAACGAGGAGGCGACCCAGGCCGCCTTCGCCGACGGCTGGCTGCTGACGGGCGACGTCGCCGCGCGCGACGAAGAGGGGTACTACCGCATCGTCGGCCGCACGAAGGATCTGGTCATCTCCGGCGGCGAGAACGTCTATCCGGCGGAGATCGAAAACGTGCTGCACGAGCACGCGGCCGTGAAGGAAGCCGCCGTCGTCGGCGTCCCGGACGAGCGCTGGGGCGAGGTGTGCCTCGCGTTCGTCGTCGTTCGCGGGGCGGCGAGCGAAGACGAGCTGCTCGAGCACTGTCGTGGCCGGCTTGCGCGCTACAAGGTGCCGAAGGGCGTCCGCTTCGTCGACGCGCTGCCGCGGAATGCGCTCGACAAGGTCGTCAAGTCCACTCTCGCAGAGCTCGTCCGATGAAGCAGCTGACCGCACGCGGCGAGCGCACCCGCCACAAGCTGCTCGACGCGGCCGAGCGGATCTTCGCGGAGCTCGGCTACCACGACGCGTCGATCGTCAAGATCACCGAGGCGGCCGGCGTCGGCCAGGGCACCTTCTATCTCTACTTCCCGAGCAAGAAGAAGATCTTCGACGAGGTCGTGCTCGACTTGAACGCGCGCGTCCGGCACGCGATGACGGAAGCGGCCGAGCAGGGCGCGACGCGCTCCGAGCGCGAGCTCCTCGGCTTCGGCGCCTTCTTTCGCTTCACAGCCGAGCATCCGGCGCTCTACCGGATCGTCCGCCAGGCGGAGTTCGTCTCGCCCGAGACGCTCGTCATCCACTACGAGCGGCTGACGGCCGGCTATGTCACGGGCCTTCGGCAGGCGATGGAGGCGGGCGAGGTCGCTGAGGGCGACCCGGAGGTGCTCGCCTGGAGCCTGATGGGGATCGGCGAGCTCGTCGGCATGCGCTGGATCCTCTGGAACGGCGCCGGCAAGGAGATGCCCGAGCACGTGTTCGACGAGCTGGCGCGGATCATCGTCCGGACGATCGGCGCGAGGGATCTCGACCCGTGATCGGCCTCGCCGCAACAGCGGCGTATCTCCCCGAGCGCTGGATGACGGCTGCGGAGATCGCCGAAGCGAGCTCGATTCCCGAGCAGGTGATCCTGGAGAAGTTCGGCCTGCGTGGCAAGCACATCGCCGCGCCCGGCGAGCACGTCAGCGACATGTCGGTCGAAGCGGCCTCACGCCTACTCGACCAGCATGACGTCGACCCGGCCGACGTCGACGTCGTCCTCTACTACGGCTCGCTCTGGAAGGACTATCCCGTCTGGCAGGCGTCGCCCTGGATCGCGCACCGGCTGGGCTGCGTGAACGCTTACGCGCTCGAGTACGCCAACGTTTCTTGCGGCACACCCGTTGCGCTGCGGCTCGCGCGCAACTTCTTGCTCGCCGAGCCGGACCTGAGGAACGTGCTGCTGGTCGCGGCGTGCCGCGAGTCCCACCTGCTCGACTACTCGAACGAGCGCTCCCGCTTCATGTTCAACTTCGGCGACGGCGCGGTCGCTGGCCTGCTGACGCGCGACGCTCCACACGAGCTGCTCGGTTGCCACGCGCTCACCGACGGCTCGTTCTCGTTACAGGTGAAGGTGCCGGCCGGCGGTTCCGTCGAGCCCGCCTCTGCGGATTCCGTTGCCGGGCGACGCCACTATCTCGACGTGGCCGACCCTGCCGAGATGAAAGGTGGGCTCGACGAGGTCAGCCTC
>JALYRA010000351.1 GCA_030855545.1 Actinomycetota bacterium
AGTCGCAGCGGCTCGCTGCCGAGCTGCGCACCGCCCGCGAGCGGTCCGCCGCGCCGTTTGCCGACGCCGTCGCCGAGGAGCTGAAAGGCGTCGGCATGGGCGAGGGCGAGTTCCGCGCCGAGCTGCGCGAGCGCGATCCCGGACCGGCAGGCGCCGACGAGGCCGTCTTCCTGATCCGACCGAACGCGGGCCTACCGTTCGGCCCAGTTGCCGACACCGCATCCGGCGGCGAGCTCTCTCGCGTCGCGCTCGCGATCGCCGCCGTGGGTGGAGGCGAAACGATGATCTTCGACGAGATCGATGCGGGAGTCGGCGGGGAGACGGCGCACGCCGTCGCAGCGACTCTGAAGCGGCTCGCCGAGCGCGCACAGGTGATCACGATCACCCATCTGCCGCAGATCGCGAGCGTCGCAGACACGCACTACCGCGTCGAAAAGGTGCCCGGCGACCCGACGCACACCCGCATCGAATCGCTCGACGCCGCCCAGCGGCGCGACGAGCTCGAACGGATGCTCGGCGGCAAGGAGTTCATCTCGACGCTGAGATGACCGAATCGTGATGAGCCTTGTGGAACACACCGGCACTGCGCGCCTGGGCAAGCGGACGAAGGAGCTCGTCCGCCGGCTCGGCCCGGACGACATCGCGATCATCGACCACACCGACCTCGATCGCGTCTCGGCCGAGGAGCTCGCCGAGTCGGGCGTCCGCGTCGTCGTCAATGTGGCGCCGTCGCAGTCCGGCCGCTATCCGAACCCCGGGCCGCTGCAGCTCGTCCGCAGCGGTGTGAGGCTGATCGACGTCCAGGGCGTCGAGCTGTTCGAGGAGATCTCGGACGGCGACCGCCTCACCGTGCGCGGCGCCAGCCTCTTCCGCGACGGCACCTGTCTCGCGAACGGCCGCGCCCTCGAGGAGCGCGAGCTCGCGAGCTCGCTGATCGAGCAACAGGGGCGCGTCACCGAAGCGCTTCAGGACTTTGCCGACAACACGCTGCGCTATCTCCGGGAGGAGGGTCGGCTCCTGACTCAGGGAATCGATTTTCCCTTGCTCGACACCAGCTTCCGCGACCGCCACGCGCTCGTCGTCGCCCGCGGCCCCGGGCACAAGCGGGACCTGAAGATCGTGCGTCCTTATGTGCGCGACTTTCGGCCCGTCCTGGTGGCCGTCGACGGAGGCGCCGAGGCGTTGCGGGAGGAGGGCTGGAAGCCGGATGTAATCGTTGGCGACATGGACTCCGTGACCGACGAGACGCTTCGGTGCGGCGCCGAGATCCTCGTCCATGCCTACAACGAGGGCCACGCGCCGGGTGAGGAGCGGCTGCAGCGACTGGGCATCCCGTTTCGGAAGGTCGCGGCGCCGGGAATCTCCGAGGACATCGCGCTGCTGCTCGCGCACGAGAAGGGCGCCGAGCTGATCGTCGCGGTCGGGACGCACTTCAATCTGGTCGAGTTCCTGGAGCGCAGCCGCGCCGGGATGTCCTCGACGTTCGTGACCCGGCTGAAGGTTGGGGAGAAGCTCGTCGACGCGCGCGGCGTCTCGCTGCTTTCGAGCAGGCGCGTCGGCGTCTGGCCGATCGTCGCGTTCGTGCTTGCGGCACTCGCCGCCCTCGTCGTTGCGGTGGTGGCGTCGCCGGCGCTCCGCAACGTCGTCGGTCTAGGCTAAGTACGTGTTCGACTTCCGCTACTTCCTCGCCTCGATCGCGGGCATGTTCCTGATGCTCGCGGTCGGAATCCTGCTCGGCGTCGGCATCTCTGGCCGCGGCTTCGTCGACGACGCCGAGCGCGGCCAGCTCGAGGGAAAGATCGCAGCGCTCACAGAGCAGGTGGACGCCGCGAACGCAGAGGCGGATGACCTCCAGCGCCGCCAGGACGCGGCAGCCGACTTCGTCGTCGGCGCATATCCCGTTCTGGCAGAGAGCCGGCTCGACGGCAAGAGGGTCGGTGTCGTCGTCCTCGGCCCGGTCGAGCAGGACTCGCTGCCCTTCGTGGAGCGCGCGATCGAGGACGACGCGGGCGGCCGTGTCTCACGGATGCGGGCGTTGCTGCTCCCCCTCCGGCTCGAGTCGATCGAGTCGGCCCTGACCTCACGGCCCGAGCTCGGCGGCTATGTCGGCGACGAGCAACTTGGCAACCTCGGCCGCGACCTCGGCCGCGAGTTCGCCGCCGGTGGCGAGACACCGCTCTGGGACGCCCTCGAGTCCGAGATCGTCGAGGAGCGCTCAGGCGACTTCGCCGAACCGGTCGACGGCGTCGTCGTGATCCGCACGGCCGATCCGCAGGAAAGCGGCACGTCGCGCTTTCTGGCGGGGCTCTACCAGGGGTTGAACAGCACCGGTGTCCCGGTCGTCGGCGTCGAGCCCTCGCGCGTGGAGCAGAGCGCGATCTCGGTCTTCCAGCGCTACCGTCTCTCGACCGTCGACGGGATCGACACCCCGCTCGGGCAGCTCGCGCTGATCCTCCTCGCCGCCGAGGCCGATCCGGGCGACTACGGCGTTCGCGACACCGCCGAGGACGGGATCCTGCCGCCGATCGACCCGCTTCCCGTCCCGAGTGGCTGAGCCGCCGACCCCGCTGACGATCCTGATCGCCGCGCGCGACGAGGAGGCGCGGATCGGGACGACGGTGACAGGGTTGCGGAAGCAGTTCCCGGACGCACAGGTGATCGTCGCCGACGACGGCTCGCGGGACGCGACTGCTCGGATCGCGGCGTCGGCGGGGGCGCGTGTCATCCGGCTGCCGCGCCGCGGCAAGGGCCAGGCGCTCACCCTCGGCGAACGCCTGGCGGCCTCGGGCGACCTCCTGCTCTGCGACGCCGACCTGCGCGGCGATCTGACGCCGCTCCTCAGCGGTGACAGCGACTTGACGATCGCTGCCTTCGCGCAGAAGCAAGGCGGCGGCTTCGGGATCGCAAAGGAGACGGCGCGACGGCTGATCCGCCTCGCGTCCGGCTACACCGCGCAAGAGCCCCTCTCGGGCCAGAGGCGGTTGACGCAGAGAGCGCGGGAGGCCGTCTTCCCGCTCGCGGCGGGGTTCGGCTGCGAGGCCGCGATGACCGCCGACGCAATGAACGCGAAGCTCGGAATCGGCAATACGGGCCTGCCGCTCGAGCACCGCGCGACCGGCCGCGACGTGCGCGGCTTCCTCCACCGCGGCCGCCAGCTGCGCGACATCGTGCTCGC
>JALYRA010000220.1 GCA_030855545.1 Actinomycetota bacterium
AGCGCGCTCCGCGAGGAGGCGCCGCCGCTCGCACAGATCGACTCGGTCGAGGCGCGGAGGGTCGAGCTGCGCGGCGAGACCGAGTTCCGGATCCACGTCAGCCGGGCGCACGGGAGCTCGGCGCTGATTCCGGCGGACGTCGCCACCTGCGAGGACTGCCTCCGCGAGCTCTTCGATCCGACGGACCGGCGATACCGCTACCCGTTCATCAACTGCACTCAATGCGGCCCGCGTTTCACGATCGTGACCGGTGTGCCGTACGACCGTCCGCTGACGACGATGGCGGGCTTCCCGCTCTGCGCAGACTCCCGGCTCGAGTACGAAGATCCCGGCGACCGCCGCTTCCACGCCGAGCCGATCGCGTGCCCGGTCTGCGGCCCGCAGTTGACGCTGCCGATCGAGGCGGCGGCGGCGCTACTGCGCGAGGGCTCGATTCTCGCCGTCAAGGGACTCGGCGGCTACCACCTCGCCTGCGACGCGGCGAGCGAGGCCGCGGTCGCGCGCCTGCGCGCGCGCAAGCTGCGCGAGGACAAGCCGTTCGCGGTGATGACGAACGAGCCCGAACTGCTCGCCGAGCTCGACGACGACGAGACGGCGCTCATCTCCTCCCGCGAGCGGCCGATCGTGCTGGCCCGCCGGCGCGCGGACGCGCGGGTCGCCCCGTCGGTCGCTCCCGGAACGCCGTGGCTCGGCCTGATGCTGCCCTACACCCCGCTCCATCACCTGCTGCTCGCCGCGTTCGGCGGCACGCTCGTTCTGACGAGCGGGAACCGCTCGGACGAGCCGATCGCCTACGAGGACGAGGAGGCCCGAGAGCGCCTCGGCGGGATCGCCGACGCGTTCCTCGCCCACAACCGCCCGATCCACCGCCGCTGCGAGGACTCCGTCGTTCGGGCCGCGTATCCGATCCGGCGTTCGCGCGGCTACGTGCCCGCTGCGCTGCCGCTGCCCATAGCGGCGCCGCGGCCGATCGTCGCCGCCGGAGCGGAGCTGAAGAGCACGTTCTGCGTCGCGCGCGGCGCTCAGGCGTTCCTCTCCCCCCATCTAGGCGATCTCGACTCCGAGCTCGCGCACCGCGCCTTCCGCACCGACCTCGAGCTCTATCTCGCGATGCTCGACGCGCGTCCGGACGTCGTCGCGCACGATCTCCATCCGGAGTACCTGGCGACGAAGTGGGCGCTCGAGCAGGACGCGGAGCTCGTCGGCGTGCAGCACCACCACGCCCACGCCGCGGCGTGCCTCGCCGAGCACGGCGAGACGGGGCCGGCGCTCGCGCTCGTCTTCGACGGCACCGGGTACGGCACCGACGGGACGCTCTGGGGCGGCGAGCTGCTCCGCTGCGACCTCGCCTCTTTCGAGCGGCTCGCCCACCTCGAGCCCGTCCCGCTACCGGGCGGCGAGGCTGCGATCCGCGAGCCTTGGCGGATGGCCGCCTCTTACCTCGAGCTGGCCGGCCTGCCCGTCCCGTTCGAGCGCTGGGAGCTCGTGCGGCACGCGCTGAAGGTGAACGCGCCGCTCTCCTCCGGGATGGGACGGCTCTTCGACGCCGTCGCCGCCCTGCTCGGCGGCCGCGAGACCGTGACGTACGAGGGGCAGGCAGCGATCGAGCTGGAGCAACTCGCCGGCGAGACGCCCGCCGAGCCGTGGGCGTGGCGGTTCGGCGATGCGACGAGCCTTGTAACAGACTGTTACTTGGCGCTCGACGCCGGCCGGCCGCGTACGGAGATCGCAGCCGCCTTCCACGAGTCGGTCGCGGCCGGTGCTGCCGCAGCCTGCGCCGAGGCCGGCGAGCCGCGCACGGTCGTCCTCTCGGGCGGGAGCTTCCAGAATCTTCGTCTGCTCAGCTCGACGAGGCGCCGACTCGAAGAGCTCGGTTTCGACGTGCTCACGCACCGGCTCGTGCCGCCGAACGACGGCGGGATCAGCTACGGCCAGGCTGCGGTCGCTGCCGCCCGGCTCGCCGGCTCCTCCTGATTCACGGAGTCCGGTCGCGGGTACCGGGAGGACGTGCGCACCGCAATCGTCTCGACCTACCCACCCCGGGCCTGCGGGATCGGCTCGTTCGCAGCCGACGTGCGCGCTGCGCTGCTCGGCGTCGACGGGATCGACCGCGTCGAGAAGGTCGTAATCGTCAACGAGCCGTCGCGGCCGCAGCGGCCGGGACTCGTCGCGACGATCGCGCAAGCCGTTCGCGGCGACTACGTCCGCGCGGCTCGCATCCTCGGCCGGCTCGACGTCGACGTCGTCCTCCTCCAGCACGAGTACGGAATCTTCGGTGGCGCCGACGGCGCGTACGTGCTCTCGCTCGCGGAAGAGCTCTCGCAGCCGCTCGTCGTCACCCTGCACACGGTCCTCTCGGAGCCGACGAGCCACCAGGCCGAGGTGCTGACCGCGTTGTGCCGCCAGGCGGAGCTCGTGATCGTGATGACCGAGACCGCGCGGAAACTGCTCGTCGCGAGCGGCGCGTCCACGGACGAGAAGATCCGCGTCGTGCCGCACGGCGCGCCGACCGTCCTCGCCCGCCGGGCAGCCGCGTACGAGTCGAAGCGCGCCGCCGGCGAACGATTCCAGCTCTCGACCTTCGGGCTCCTCTCCCAGGGCAAGGGGATCGAGAACGTGATCGAGGCGCTGCCGTCGATCGTCGCGCGTCATCCGGAAGTGCTCTACGTGATCGCCGGGCGGACACATCCGGACATAGCGCGGCGCGACGGGGAGCGCTATCGGTCGACGCTCGAGCAGCGGGTGAACGAGCTCGGGCTGGAGGATCACGTCGAGTTCGACGATCGCTTCCTCGCCATCAACGAGATCGCAGACCTGCTCGCCGCGACCGATGTCTTCGTCACCCCGTACAAGGGCCGGGAGCAGATCTCCTCCGGGGCGCTCACGTTCGGCATCGCCGCAGGGTGCGCCGTCGTCTCGACGCCCTACTGGTACGCGCAGGATTTGCTCGCCTCGGGGGCAGGCCAGATCGTGCCGTTCGACGACCCCGCGGCGCTCGCCGACGCGGTCTGCCGCTATGTCGACGACCCGGAGCGGCTTGCCGCGGCTCGCGCCGAGGCGCGGCGGCTCGGGGCGGAGCTCGCGTGGCCGTCGGTCGCGGAGGCGACAGCCTCGGTGCTGCGAGAGGCCGTCGAGCTGGCGCCGCGACGACGCCGGTCGGTGGCTCGCCGCGACCCTCAACTCGTGAACATGCGAACAACTCATCTCCTGACGCTCGTCGACGACGTCGGCATCGTCCAGCACGCGAACGGCGTCATTCCGAAGCGCGAGAGCGGGTACTGCGTCGATGACGTCGCCCGGCTGGCGGTCGTCGCGCTCGAGCTCTCCAGGCGCACCGACGAGCAGATCTGGACGTCGATTCTCTACCGCTCCCTCGCCTTCCTCCAGGACGCGACGGACGCCGAGGCGGGGATGCGGAACTTCATGGGCTACGACCGGCGCTGGCTCGACGAGCCGCACGTCGGCGATCACGTGGGGCGAGCGGTGTGGGCGCTCGGAGACATCCTGTCGACGGCCTGGGTACCCGCCGTCGTGCGGCCGACGAGCCAGCTGCTCGACACGCTCGTTGGAGCGCTCGCGCCGCGGGAGATGTCGCTTCGCACGGGCGCCTATGCCGTCCTCGGCCTGGCCCGGATCGATCCCGATCGGCTCGAGCCGGCAGCGCGTCAGTTGCTCGAACGGGCCGTCGAGCAACTCGCGGCCGCCTACGAGAGGCACGAGTCCGACGAGTGGCGCTGGTTCGAGGACGCGCTCAGCTACGACAACGCGCGGCTTCCGCACGCGCTGATCGCCGGCGGGGCGGCGCTCGGCCGGGCCGACCTGACGGAGACGGGCCTCGACGCGCTTCGCTGGCTCGGCGACGAGTCGGGCCTCGTCGAGGGGACGCTGCGGCTCACCGGTCACCTCGGTCGGCGGCGCACGGAGCCGGGGCCGGGCGGCGGCGACGAGCAGCCGCTCGACGCGTCCGCTTTCGTCTCGGCGGAGTTGCTCGCGTTCGCGGTCACCGGCGAGCAGGAGCACGCGGTGCGCGCGCAGCGGGCGTTCGACTGGTTCCTCGGACGGAACCGGCTGCACCTGCCGCTCTACGATTTCGCGACGGGCGGCTGCAGCGACGGGCTCGGCGAGGAGACGACGAACGACAACCAGGGCGCCGAATCGACGCTCGCCGTGCACCGCTCGGCGCTGCTGCTCGACGCTGCGGGACTCCCCGCCGTCCTGCGCGCCCGTGAGACTGCGACGGCGTGAGCCGTGAACTGTTCAAGCGCCACCCCGCCAATCCGATCCTGACCGCGGCGGACTGGCCGTATCCCGTCAACGTCGCCTTCAATCCCGCGGCGGCAACAGTCGAGGGCGAGACGGTGCTGCTCGCCCGCGTCGAGGGTTTGAGCGGGATCTCGCACCTCACAGTCGCCCGTTCGGCGAACGGCGTCGACGGCTGGCGCGTCGCGGGCGAGCCGCTGCTCGCTCCGGAGCCGGGGATCAAGAGCGAGGAGTGGGGCTTCGAAGATGCTCGCACCGTCTGGGTCGACGAGCTCGAATGCTTCGTGATCACCTGCACCGCCTACGGTCCTTCCGGCCCGGCCGTCTATCTCGCGACGACGAAGGACTTCCTGTCGGTCGAGCGTCACGGGATCGTGATCGCGCCCGAAGACAAGAACGCAGCGATCCTGCCGGAACGGGTCGACGGCAAGTGGATCCTCTTCCACCGGCCCACGACCGGTTTCGGCAGCACGAGTCCCGGGATCTCGCTCTCCCGTTCCGACGACCTCCTCACCTGGGGGCTGCCCGAGCCGGTGATGCAGCCTCGCTCCGGCGCGTGGTGGGATTCCCTTCGAATCGGGATCGGCCCTCCGCTCGTCAAGACGGCGCACGGCTGGCTGCTCGTCTACCACGGAGTCAAGGAGACGGTCGCCGGAGCGATTTACCGCTTCGGTCTTGCGTTGCTCGACCTCGACGATCCGACGCGGGTGATCAGCCGCGGCGCCAACTGGATTCTCGGGCCGCTCGAGCTCTATGAGCGCACCGGCGACGTCCCGAATGCGATCTTCCCGTGCGGCCTCATCCACGACGAGACGACGGGCGAGGTGCGGCTCTACTACGGCGCCGCCGACACGTCGATCTGTCTCGCGACGGCGCAGCTCGACGATCTGCTCGCGGCGGTGGTGCCGGCCTAGCTCAGGAGTCGAGCGGCTTGCTGTGCTTCGCCGCGGCGCGCTTCTCGGTCCTGCGCTCTTTCAGCGTCTTCTGCGCCGGCTTCTTGCCGACCTTTTTCGGTTTCTGCTGGCCCTTCATGGCAGTCATTCTCGCACAGATCCCAGACGGACGACCTTGGCGTACGCGTCGAGGTACTCGTCGACCATGCGCGCGACGCCAAAGCGGGCGACCGCCTGAGCGCGAATCGAGGGCCGGTCGAGGGTTCCAGCCCGGTCGACGGCCGCAACGGCGCCGGACGTGTCCGCGACGAGAAATCCGGTCCTTCCGTCGTCGATCAGCTCCGCCATCGAGCCCCGACGGAACGCGATCACCGGCGTGCCGCACGCCATTGCCTCGACGACGCTGTAGCCGAATGGCTCGTCGAACGAGATCAGATGGAGGAGCGCGTGCGCGCCGCCGAGGAGCTCCGACCGTTCCTCCGCGCTCGCCGCGCCGACGAAGGTGACCCGATCGCCGTCGATCCGCGGCGAGACGTGCTCGTCGAAGTACTGCTGGTCCTGGACGATGCCGGCGATCACGAGCGGCAGGCCGGCCTCCAGAGCGACGTCGATCGCCTCGGCCGTCCCTTTGTGCGGGTGGATCCTGCCGAAGAAGAGGAGATAGCCGCCGGGCGCCGGATGCAACGAGAACGCGTCCGTGTCGATGCCATGGTGGATCGTCGCCAGGTAGTCGAGGCTCGGATGCCGGTCGGCGTCGCTGATCGCGACATAGGCAGTGCTCGCGTCGTAGCGCTCGAACACCGGCAGGATCCGCTCCGAGGAGAAGCCGTGAATCGTCGTCAGCACCGGCGTGTCGACGAGCGCGCTGTAGGTCAGCGGGAGGAAGTCGAAGCTGTTGTGGATCAGGTCGAACTCACGCGCCCGCTCGAATGCGTGCGCGATGTGCAGGCACTCCGCCACCTTGGGCTCGACCAAGGAGTCCTCCGAGTAGCTGCGAGCGACGACCGAGGCGAGCCGACCCGACGTGATCGAGTCCGCGGTTGCGAAGAGCGTCACGTCGACGCCCCTCGCGACGAGACCCTCGGCGAGGAGCGACGCAAACTGCTCCCAAGGCCCGTAGTGACGGGGAGGAACCCGCCACGACACCGGCGCGAGAACGGCGATGCGCAGCGGAATCACGGCGGAAAACTAGCCATTTCTCTGCTACGATGCGCCTCAGGCGAGGCAGTACCCAGCCCCTGTACCCGTGCTCGTTGCCCGATCCGTTACGGAAGGCACGCATGGAAGAGACCCATCAGCTTCGGGTCTTGATCGCGAACCAACGGCCTGAACGGCTGGAACTGCTTGCGCGAGTCGTGACCGGCCTCGGCCACGAGGTGATCGCCCGCGAGATCCACGTCTCGGAAGTGGCGGCGCTGACCGCGCGCGAGCGACCCGATGTTGCTCTGGTCGGGCTTGGCGAGAGCGCCGAGCACGCCCTCGGCATGATCTCCGAGATCGTCGCGGAGGCCTTCTGTCCAGTGATAGCCCTCCTCGAGGTCTTCGACGGGGAGTGGGTCAACGAAGCGGCGGAACGGGGCGTCTTCGCCTACATCGTCGACACCAGGCCGGAGGAGCTTCAGAGCGCGATCGACATCACGCTGCGCCGCTTCGCCGAGGTTCATCATCTCCAGGGGGCGTTCGACCGCCGGAACGCCGAAACGGCACGCGAGGCGGAGCGCACGCAAGCCGAGCAGCGACGGGTGCTCGAGTTGCACGACGGCGTCGTGCAGTCCCTTTCGGTCGCGCATCTGGCGCTCGAGCTCGACAGGCACGGCGAATCACGGGATGCGCTGCTCGCCGCGCTCGAAAACGCGCGCGTCCTCGTCACCAAGACGCTCGACGAGCTGGGTGAGCAAGGCGTGCCGCTGCACGATCTGATCCGCGACGCAGCACCGGGTCGATTGTGAGCAACGGCGCGGCGATTGAGGGGGGTGCGCCGGCCAGCGTGCTCATCTGCGACGACAGCGCCCCACTACGACTCCTCCTTGGCGTGATCATCGACGCGAGCCTCGGTATGCACGTCGTCAGCAATGCGGTCGACGGCAACGAAGCGATCGCCGAGGCTACCCGCCTCCAGCCGAACGTGATCATGCTCGACCTCGCGATGCCGAACCGGAGCGGCCTCGAGGCGCTCCCGGAGCTCCGCCGCGTCGCTCCGGACGCCCGGATCATCGTCTTTTCCGGCTTCAGCGGCTCGATCGTCGCCGACGAGGTGATCGCCCTCGGAGCCTCGGGGTATCTCGAGAAGGGCGCCCATCCGGATTCGATCGTCGCGGCCATCGAGGACGCCCTCGCCGGCGGGCGCGTCCTGCCCGTTGACACGGCCGCAGCTGCGTCCTAGGTTCGGGAGCAACGGCCGCCTGAAGGCTCCTACTCCGATCCTGAGTACCCGATGACCAAGTTCGTCGTCGACGCCGGCGCCGTCCTCCACTTGGCGAGCACCGAGGTCGAAGTCGCAGACGCGCATGAGCTGCTCGCACCGACGCTCCTTCGTTCCCAGACGCTGTCGGCTCTGCACGAGGCCGTCCAGCGCGGCGAGATCCCGGCCGGCATCGCGCGCGACCGCCTCACCCGCATCGGACGAATGCGGATCAGACTCCTCGGCGACGCCGTGCTCCGGCGTCGAGCCTGGGAGCTGGCGGATCAGTTGGGCTGGGCCACGACCTACGACGCCGAGTACATCGCACTGACGCAACTGCAGGCGGACGCGTTCATAACGCTGGACGCGAAGCTCGCGCTCAGCGTCGAGGGGATCGTGAAGACAGCGTCGATCGACGCGCTGCGCTAGCGCGGAATGAACATGGGCGGTACTGGGCTCGAACCAGTGGCCCCAGCTTGTCCGACTTCGCCGGCCGCAAACTGGCTCCACCACCTCCTTAGCGTGGAATAATTGGCCGTATATCGGCCTGCCGAACACCTTAACCCTGTAGGTCGCGCAGTGTGTCTGGCAGCCTGTCGCCGCCGTGATTTTGACTTTCGCGCGGTTTGCGCCGACATAGACACGGCTGTCACAAAGACGCATACTCCTCGTATCTAACGGGGGCAGCAGCGCCGGTCGTCGTTTTTCGCAGGCCGCTTACTACGGAAGGGATCACATGAGGACGCTCCGCAGGCTGACGATTGCCGCGACCCTAAGCGTCGCAACCGTTGCCCTGCTCGGGCTTTCTGCGAGCGCTGCCCCTGCAGTGGGGACGCGTACAGCAG
>JALYRA010000274.1 GCA_030855545.1 Actinomycetota bacterium
TCGTCGTCTCGAACCCGGATGCCCTGCCCGATCCAGGCGCCGTCGCCGCGCTGGCCGCCTTCGCCGACGAGCATCCGCGCGCCGGCCTCGTCGGCCCTCTCGTCTTCTGGCCCGACGGCACGTGGCAGCCGTCGCTGCGCCGCTTTCCGACCGTGCTCGGCACTCTCGTGCGCCGGACGCCGCTCCGCCTCCTCCGCCGCCCGTACGAGCACCAGACCTCGCACTACGGGACACGGCCGGACCAGCCCGTGCAGGGCGACTGGCTCCTCGGCGGCGCCAGCCTGCTGAAGCGCCGGACGATGCTCGAGGAGATCGGCGGCTGGGACGCTGGCTTTCGCCACTACGTCGAGGACATCGACGTCGCCTACCGCGCAGCGCAGGCGGGCTGGGAGCGCTGGCTCGTGCCGGCAGCGGTAGCCCGCCACGACTACGCCGCCGTGATCGACAAGCGCTTCCTCTCCCGTCACACGCTCTGGCACGCGCGCGGGATGCTCCGCTTCCTGCGCAAGCACCCGGAACGGTTGCGGGTGCTCTAGCCCGCCCCGGCCGGGATCCAGTTGAACCCGACCTGCGCGCCGAGGTGCCGGCGCTCGCTCTGATTCGGGTCGAGCTCCTGCGGCACGAACGTGCCGTCGATCGAGACGGCGACGTGGAAGGGCGGCGGCGGCGCTGGGATCGTGAAGCTGCGTTCCTGGCAGGCGTTGATGACGAAGCGGCGCTCCTCGCTCACGCTTGCGAGGACGCCGTTGCGCTGCTGGCCGAGTGCGAGCGGGCCGACCTGGATCAGCACCTTGCCGGGGACGTTCTTGCCGCACCATGCTTTCCGGGAGACGTCGACGACGATGTCGCCGCCGCGGTCGTTCGGGGTCGCGAAGCGCGAGTACGTAGCCGTGACGACGTCGGCCTCATGCTGTGAGCCGACCCAGCCGTCCGAGTAGATCCCGCTCTGCGTCGTCTCGAGTTGCAGCGACTCGCCGATCCGGTACAGGCTCCAGGATCCCTTCTGCTCGATCACCTCGCCGACGAGATCGATGCTCTGCTCCGCGACGACGAACTCGAAGCCGGGGTTACCCCTCAGCGCTCCCGTCCGGTCGGCCAGGCTCGGCGTCACCGTCGGGCCCGGCCCGGGTGCGGTTCCGTCGAGGCTGTAGACGCGCTTGATCGAGCGGTTCCAGAACTCGAGCAGGTGGATGCCGTTCGTGTCGGAGATCTTCTGGCCGAGGTAGAGGGTCGGCGCGCCGCCCGTCGCCGTGTCGACCCAGTCGACCGGCTGCGGCAGGTTGCGCAGGAACGTGCCCGAGAAGCTGTTCGACGCAGAGGCGGCGGTGAGCTGCGCAGTCATCGTCCACCCCAGCACGAGCGCGCCCGCCACCGCGCTGACCGCCAGCGAGGCTCGCGACCGCGAGCGCAAAAGCGCTACCGCGAGCAGGACTGCTGTCGCGGCGCCGAGTATCCAGAGCAGCACCGTCTCCGCGTGTTCCGGCGTCCAGCCGTAGTCGCGATTCCCCCGCGAGAGGATCCCGAGGCCGGGCGCGTCGGAGTAGAAGTGCACGTCCATCTGGTAGGGCGTCGCGGTCAGGAGGTACAGCACCGCGAGCGCGGCCAGCGGAATCGCCCAGAGCCGGATCAGGCGGCGCTCGAGCACCGCGGCGGTCGCGGCGAACACGACCGGGCTCAGGTAGATCAGGTTTCGCTCCGAGACGCGGTCGGCGAAAACCGTCGACAGGTACGCCGCCTTCAGCGCCGTGTAGCCGCCGTAGCCCACGATCGCCAGCCCGAGCACCAGGCGGAGCGCGTCGACGGAGCGATCGCGCTGCTCGCGCCGGCCGGGGACGAGGAACGTCAGCGCCGCGACGACCGGAAGCACTGCGATTCCGATCGTGAACGCTCCCGCCGCCCAGACCCCGTACTCGAGCAGGCGCTCGGGAAAGACCCGCGTCACGGTTCTCCACTCGACCGACCGCGCGGTCACTCGTTGCTCCGCGAAGTAGCCGGCGACGACAAGGACGCCAGCCGTGATGATGTAGACCGCGGGATGCCAGCTCCGCCGAGAGGTCCGAACGCGAGGATGCTGCCAGGTCAGCGCAAGCCCGACGCCGAGCAGGATCAGCGGCGCGACGACGAGCTCGTCCCGGAAGAGGGGCGCCACGACCGCGGCAGCTGCGGCAGCCGCGAAGACCCTGCGCGTCGGCTCGACGTACCACCGCACCGCGAGGTAGAGGCACAACGTCGCCCACGGGTACGCGAGCGGCTCCTCGACGAGGATCGACGCGTACGCGTACGCGGGGATCATCGTTGCGCCCAGAGCCGCGAGGATCGCGGCGGGCTTGGAGACGACGTGGCGCGCCAAGCCGTAGGTGGGAAAGAACGCCAGCGTCATCCCGAGGACGCCGATCAGCTTCGCCGTCTCGTACGCAGCCCTGGTGTCGAGGAACCAGGCGGGCGCGGTCAGGTAGGCGTAGAGGCTGAACTGCCCCGTCAGCGGCTCGCCGCGGCGGGCAAGCTCGCCGGTCTCCGCGACCGAGCGCGCGAGCTGCGTGAACTCGAGCTCGTCGCTGAAGATCCACGGCGTGCCGTGGCGCGACGCCTGCCAGCCGTAGAGGATCGAGAGCACGAGGTAGGGCAGCAGTAGCGGCAGCGCGGCCTGCAGGCGGTCGAGCAGGGCGAACGTGCGGCCCCCGAAGGGACCGCTCGACACGGTGGGTGCGTTCAACGGGGCTGCGCCTCGACGAGCGGCGCGCGCG
>JALYRA010000278.1 GCA_030855545.1 Actinomycetota bacterium
GCCCGGGCGAGATGGCGCTGACCGACACGAGGCACTTCGCCGGCGGCCGCCTCAACGTCTCCGCGGCGCCGTTCCGCGTCGGCGCCGACTTCAGCGTCTTCGACCACCTGAAGTACATCGCGATCAGCAACGAGAGCTTCCCGGTCCCCGAGAAGGGGTCGGTCACGATCTCGTCGCAGATAACCGCGCAGACGCCCGGCACGATTCCGGGCCTCGCGATCAACGGCGTCTACGGCCCGCCCGGCTCGTGGGCCGATCCCTCCTCGCCGCCGCCGGCTGGCCTGGCGCCGTACAGCGCCACCGTCATGCAAGGTCAGCAGGCGGGCGTCGTGATGAACGTCATCGACTTCTGCACCGGCCAGCTGTTCGACTGGTTCATCGCCGGAGACACAGCGTTCACGCTCATCGAGCGGCTGCCGACAAATGTGACAGGCAACACGGCGAACCCCGGCTGCCCGGGCGCGACCCACGTCGGCCGCGACAAGATGTACACGCAAATCGTCGACGAGATCCCGCTGGACGGGAGCGTCCCGCACACGGTGGCGATCCGCTATACCGCGATGCAGAACGCCGTCGAGTACCTCCTCGACGGCAAGCGCGTCTCCCGTGTGAAGAACGTCGGCGTCCCGCTCGACGTGCAGGGCGTCAACTACACCGGCACGTACCCGTCGCTCGGCCCCGGTGAGAGCCTCGCCGGCCAGATCGGCTCCCTCTCGATCGGCCACGGCCTCTTCAGCCTGATCGACGCGTTCCCGTACCAGCATCCGGATTCCCCCGAACTGAGCGTCTCGATCCCCGTCGGCGACTCGACGCCCGCCGGCGCCGGCAAGGCGCGCCTGTTCGGGCAGGGCGCGATCGGCACATTCGACAACTTCACCGTGACGACGAAGGAGACACCCGCGGCCGATGAGTAACCGTCAGCGTCGGCGCCCTGGCCTGCCGAGCCGGGCGCCGACCTGTCAGGCCGCTCACGACGAGTTCGACTGAGCGCTGGCATCGTGGGACCCGTCACGGGCCGATACTAGGAAGCGGTTGCGACTGCTTCTTCGCGCGGCAGTCTGCGCGAGACGATCTGGCTGACGCCGTCGCCGCCCATCGTGACGCCGTAGAGGACGTCAGCGGCCTCCATCGTCCGCTTCTGGTGCGTGATCACCACGAACTGGGCGCGGTCGGCGTACCGGCGTAGGAGCTCGACGAAGCGGCCGATGTTGGCGTCGTCGAGCGCCGCCTCGACCTCGTCGAGGAGATAGAACGGGCACGGCTTCGCGAGGAAGAGCGCGAACAGGAACGAGATCGCGCCGAGCGCCTTCTCGCCGCCCGAGAGCATCCCGAGCCGGGTGATCTTCTTCCCCGCCGGCCGGAGCTCCACCTCCACCCCGGTCTCGCCGCCCTCCTCGTCGGGCTCGACGAGGCGGAGGCGGCCCTCGCCGCCGGGGAACAGCGTCGCGGCCACCTCCTCGAAGTGCTCGGCGACCGCGTGGAAGGTGTCGGCGAAGCGCCGCTCGACGGTCTGGGCGAGCTCGTCGCGGAGGTCGGCGAGCTCCTTCAGGCTCAGCTCGAGATCCTCGCGCTGCACCTCGAGCTCCACCAGCCGCGCCTTCTCCGCGTCGTACTCCTCCTTCGCGAGCGGGTTCACCTGACCGAGCTGGATGCGGCGCTGCTCCAGCCGCTCGGCCCGCACGGCGAGCTCCTCGCGGTCGTCACCGTCTGCCGGCGCCTCGGCTGACTCGTCGAGTCGCCGGCGAGCATCGGCTGCCTCGCCCTCGATCCGCGTCAGCTCAATCTCGATCTCGGTCGCTTTCTGCGCCGCTTCCTCGGCGCCGCGGCGGAGTTCGACTTCGGCGGCGCCCAGCTCGCGCAGCTTGGCTCCCAGCTCGCCTGTACGGGTCGCGCCCGCATCGACGCGAGCGCGGAGCGGCGCCTCGAAGCGCTGCGCGGTCGCACCGGCCGCGCCGAGAGCCTCGTCGAGGCGCTCGGCGCCTGCGAGCACGCGAACGAGGAGATCGGCGTCGAGTGTCCTGGCACGTCCACCC
>JALYRA010000288.1 GCA_030855545.1 Actinomycetota bacterium
CATCTCGATGACGTTCTCGATCATCTTCGCCGTCCTCGTTCTCAGCGGGCTCGAGACGCTCTGGATCGTCTACCTCCTCGCTGTCCTCTCGAGCACGGCGGTCGTCTTCGACGCCCCCGGCCGTCACGCCCTCACCTTCCAGATGGTCGGCCGCGACGAGCTGCCGAACGCGGTTGCCCTGAACGCGAGCCTCTTCAACGCCTCCCGGGTCGTCGGCCCGGCCCTCGCCGGTGTGCTGATCGCCCTCTTCGGCGTCGGCGTCTGTTTCGCCGTCAACGCGGTTACGTTCCTCGCGGTGCTCGTCGGGCTGCTGATGATGCGTAAGGAGGAGCTCGTCCCGGTCGTCCGCGAGGGCGAGCCGCCGACGATGATGAAGGGAATCGGCGAAGGCTTCTCGTGGGCGCTGCGCTCACCCGACGCGCGCCTCGTGCTCGCGATCGTCACCGTCGTCAGCACTGTCGGCTTCAACTTCCACGTGATCCTGCCGCTGCTCGCGTCCGACACGCTTCGCACCGGCCCGGAAGTGTTCGGAATCCTCTCCGCCTTCTTCGGCGCCGGCGCGCTCGTCGGTGCGTTGCTGTCCGCTGCGCTCGGCCGCGCCAGCTGGAAAGCGCTCGTCTTCGGCACCGCCGGCTTCAGCATCTCGCTGCTCGCGCTCGCCCCGCTCGCGACCGTGTGGCTCTGCGCCGTCCTTCTCTTCGTCACCGGCGTCTGCTTCACAATCTGGACCTCGAACGCGAACTCCTTGCTCCAGCTTCGCGCGCCGGACCATCTGCGCGGGCGCGTGGTCAGCCTCTACCTCTGGGCCTTCGCCGGCCTCGCTCCCGTGGGCGGCCTGCTGGCCGGGTTTCTGACCGCCGTCGGCGGCACGCAGCTGGCCTTCGGAGTCGCGGGCGTAACCGGGCTCTTGATGACCGGCCTTGCGGCTCGCGAGCTCAGCCTGCGCCGGCTACGGATCGCTACGGGCTAGTCGTTCCCGGCAGCGGCTCGGCGCCGAGCTCCTCGGGGGACTCCTGCGGCGGCAGCTCGGGCTCGGGCTCGGCGACCGGCTCGGCGACCGGCTCGGGCTCGACCACGCCGAGTACCCCGCCCGCGTCCTCGACGGTCACCGGCGCCGGAGCGGGCGCCGACTGCGCGGAAGCCTTTGGGCGAGCGGCGACGACGCGAACGGTCTTCGGCTTCTCGACCGAGACTCGCGGCGTCTTCGGCATCGACTCGCCGTACGGAAGCAGAACGACTCGCGTCGTCGACTCGGGCCAGGCAGTCCAGACCGCGGCCGCCAACGCAAGGCCGGCGATGATCATCCCCGGCCACAGGAACTTCGCGAGGCGTGAGGATCTCATTGGCGATTCCTACTCGCAAGAGATACGCCGCAAACGGCCTTTACGATTTCCTTTCTCCTGAGCGTTTTACACGGCCATAACACTGAGACCACGACGCGCTGACGATCCGCGGCAACAATGCGACCATGCAGAAGCGTCCAATGCAGCCGCGACGATCGAAAGCCCTCTGGGCGATCGCAGCGTTACTGCTCGTGAACGCCGTGCTGCTCTCGGCCCAGCCAGGGCTTGCGCTGAGCGGCTCGCTGCCGCGTTCACTCGCCGGCTACTTCTTCGGTCCGAAGCTCGTGCGAGCCGAAGTGCTGATCAAGGACGGGAGCGCGCTGCACGTCTATCGCGTCGACCGCGGCGTCATCCGCGACAAGACCGGCGGCTCGCTGGCCCTGCGCGAGCGCGACGGCACCATCGTCACGGTCGCGATCGCCCCGGGCGCCTCGATCACAGTGAACGGACGGCCGGCTTCGTACTCCACGCTTCGCCGCGGTATGGTCGCGACCGTGATCCGCGACGGCGACACTCCGGCTATCGAGGTTCGCGCCGGCACGCGATGACGGCGACCGAGCCGGCCGGATTGAACGGCATCGCCGTGCCCGGCGCGCAGCAGCTCCTGCTCGTCGAGGACGAAGAGGCGATCGGCTCGCTCGTCAGCGGCTATCTCGAGCAGACCGGCTACCGGGTCACCTGGGTGCGCTCCGGCGAGGATGCGCTCGTGACGCTCGGCCAGCTCCGCCCGAGCCTCGTGATCCTCGACATCGGCTTGCCCGGACAGGACGGATTCGACGTCTGCCGCGGGATCCGCGCTCACTCGTCGGTGCCGATCCTGATGCTGACGGCGCGCGACGAGGAGATCGACCGCGTCCTGGGTCTCGAGGTCGGCGCCGACGACTACGTCGTGAAGCCGTTCTCTCCTCGCGAGCTCGCTGCGCGGGTCAAGGCGGTGCTGCGCCGCAGCCAGCCTGCGCCACCCGCCGAGACGCTCGAGCTCGGCGACATTGTCGTCGACACGCGTGCGCATGAGGTCACCGTCGCCGGCGCTCAGGTCGAGCTGACCGGAAAGGAGTTCGACCTCCTCGTGTACCTGCTCGAGAACGCGGGCATCGTCGTCTCGCGCGATCAGCTGCTCGACAGCGTCTGGGGTATGAGCTACGCGGGCGGGACGCGCACGGTCGACGTCCATGTCGCACAGTTGCGCCGCAAGCTCGGCCGCCCGGACGCAATTCGCACCTTCCGGGGATCGGGGTACAAGGCCATCCGATCGTGACGTCGCTTCGCGCACGGCTGTTCGCGGCGATTGCTGTGGTTGCGTTGCTCTCGCTCGCCCTGGCCCTCGCGATCGGCGCACTGTTGACGCGCCGGGCCGTCGAGCGGAACACCCTGCGCGACGTCTCGGCGCAGTTCGACCTGCTCGTCGAGCGCGAGCGCGAGGCGATCCTCCCGTTCTCACGCCTGCGCTCGCTCCAGGAGTTCCTCGAGCGCCAGGACGAGGAGGTTCTCCAGGTACCACTCGACGGCTCGTCTGCGCTCCTGCCGCCCGACCGCGCTGCGCAGCTGCGGCGCGGCGCGAAGCTCGACGGGACGATTCGCTCGGACGGGACGCGGTATCTGTACTCGGCCCGGCTCGTGCGCGGCAAGGGCTTCATTCTGCTCCGGCCCGCAAGCTCGACGAACTCCGCGTGGCGGCCGCACATCCAGGGACTGATCGTGGCGGCGCTCGCGACCGCCGCGCTGGCGGCGCTGATCGCCTTCCTGCTTGCGCGGGCGATCTCCCGTCCGGTCCGCCGCGTCGCCGAGGCGACGCGTGGGCTCGCCAGCGCGACGGCGCGCCCTCCGCTCGTGCCGGTCGAGGGCCCACGTGAGCTAGCGCAGCTGGCGGAGAGCTTCAACGAGGTCGCCGTCGCGCTGACGAAGGCGCGTGAGGCCGAGCGCGCGTTCCTTCTCTCGGTCAGCCACGAACTGAAGACGCCTCTAACCGCGATTCGCGGTTACGCCGAGGGGTTGCACGAGGGAGCGCTTCCGGCGGAGGAGGCCGCAGCGACGATCGTCGTCGAGTCGCGGCGGCTCGAGCGGCTCGTCGGCGACCTACTCGACCTGGCCCGGATGAACAAGGCGGAGTTCAGCGTGCGCCAGGAGCCGGTCGAGCTGTCGGTGATCGGCCGGGAGGCGGTACGCCGTTACGAGACTCAGGCTGCGGAGTTCGGCGTCACGCTCGAGCTCGGCGGCGCGACGCGGGCGCCGGCGATCGGCGACGCCGACCGCGTGCTCCAGATCGTCTCGAACCTCGTCGAGAACGCCTTGCGCCTAACGCCGGCGGGCGGAAGGGTGCGAGTCGTCGTCGCCCCGGGTGAGCTTCGCGTCGAGGACACCGGGCCAGGGCTCGAGCAGGAGGAGCTCGAGCGGGCCTTCGAGCGCTTCTTCCTCCACTCGCGCTACGGCCGCGAGCGTCCCGTTGGCACCGGGCTCGGCCTCGCGATCGTGAAAGAGCTCGCGGCAGGGATGGGCGGCTCCGTGTCGGCCACGAGTGTGCCCGGCGAGCTGACGGTCTTCACCGTCCGTCTACCCCTCCCCACCGGGGTCGGGCCCGAGCCGGTCGACGCGACGCTCACTCGCGCGTAGCCGGTTTTACGCGCGTTTTACGTTCGGCGAACTATGGGCTGACAGGCCGCGGAGAGGATGCGACCGTCAGCTTCGACAGGAGGAATTCGAGATGAAGAAGTCCAGGTTCACAATCGGCACGATCGCGGCCCTCACGGTTCTCGTTGCCACGAGCGCAGCTCTCGCGCACGGCGTCGTCGGGATCAAGGGCACGATGAACGCGGATACGCTCACGGGCACGCCGGGCGCCGACCGGATCCATGCGCGCGGCGGCGACGACGTCGTCGACGCGGGCGCCGGCAACGACCGCGTCCGCGGCGGCAAGGGCAACGACACGATCTCCGGCGGCGACGGGAACGACGTCCTGCGCGGCAATCAGGACAACGACACGATCGACGGCGGCGCCGGCGATGACCGCATCTGGGCCGGTCGCGGCACCGATGTCGTCCGCGGCGGCGACGGCGACGACGCCATTCGCGTGCTTGCCCGCGACAGTCAGACCGACCAGGTCGACTGCGGCGCCGGCAAGGACACCGTCTGGCTCAACGCGGCGGAGAACGACACGCATTCGAACTGCGAGATCGTCAAGACCGTCACGGTCACCGGCGACAGCGACGACAGCTAGAGCGTTCCCCTGGGAGGATCTTCGTCCTCCCAGGAGACCCGCGGCGGCCGGAGGTTGTGATGCCTCCGGCCGCGTCGGGTCGCCATCACCGACCGCGCCTGACGCGGCGGAGATTCGCGCGCTGCGCTGCACGTGTCTCGAGCGCGATCCGGCGAGCGCCGCGGATCCGCTTCTGCGGCCGAATGCGCGTCGCTCTGTGGTGTTCCCAGGTCAGCATCACACCTCCTTTCGTCTGATTCGACCGTACGCGCGGCCGCGCGCGACGTCATCGGTCGCCGGGGCTATCTCGCGTCGTCCTCAGGGACGATTCCCTCACATGAGGGAAGCCTTCTGGAGGATGAGAGTCGATAGTGACTTCATTGCGGCGTTGAAACCCCGGCCTGCGGCGGCCGGAGAGGGAGTCACCCAGATGCATCAGTTCGCGAGCGGCCAGACTGCGGCTGTCGGGCTCGTCAGTTCGGACGGACCCCCGTTGAGCCCGGAGACGGTCGGGCGCAGCCCTTCGATCCTCGAGGCGGCGGCCCCGGTGGCGTTGAAATCGTTCCAGACGATGCTCGACGAGAAGCAGAGCGAGCAGGAGACGGTCGTGGCGCCGGCGCTGGACGTGCGCCGTGTCGTCGTTCGGCTCCTCGGCGGGGACGAGATCGAGCTCGGAAGCTTCGGCGACCACGATGGCGCCGTCGGCGCCGCGAAGGAGCTCGTCAAGCAGTTCAGCTCGGCCGAGGCCGAGGGCGACTGGCCCGAGATCCACGGACGGTTCGTGCGTCCCGGCTCGGTCGCGTCGATCGACGTCCTCGTCAGCGGGTAGTCGCTAGCGCCAGTCGGCGTCGGTACCGCTGACGAGCCTGCGGAGGCCGGTGCCGTCGGCATTCATCGTCCAGATCGAGTTCGACGAGAGCTGCGTGAAGGCGATCCTCGTGCCGTCGGGCGAGAAGCGCGGGCGCCAGTCGTCTCCCGGGCGCGACGTCAGCCGCTTCGGCGCCGAGCCGTCTGCGTTCATCACGTAGATCTCGCCCTGCTGGTCGCGATTCGAGGCGAAGGCGATCCGCCGGCCGTTGGGAGAGAAGTCGGGCATGCCGTCGTCGCCGAGGACGCCGTCTGAGCCCTTGGTGAACGTCAACCGCTTCGACGGTGCGCGATACAGCTCCTGGTTGAAGAAGCCGGCGCGATTCGATGCGTAGACGAGCTTCGACCCGTGCCAGGTGGGAGTGTTGTGCTCGTGCCAGCGCTGCGTCTTTCTGATCAAGGGGCGCTTGTTCGAGCCGAGCGCGCTCATCGTCCAGATCTCGTTGACGTGGGCCCAGGCGAGCTGCCGGCCGTCCGACGACCAGCTCGGGCTGAGGTCGGGGCCGGGGAGCGCGGTCAGACGGGTGACGCCACTGCCGTCGGCTCGCGCCACGTAGATCTCCTCGTCGCCCGAACGGCTCGACACGAAGGCCAGCTTCGCGCCGTCGGGCGACCAGCTGGGGGAGTAGCCGCGACGGAGGAGAATGCGAGCGTCCTTGCCGTCGGCGCCGACCACCCAGACGTTGCCGCCGCGGGCGAACGCGAGCTCGGACTCGGGCTCGGCGACGCGGCCCTCTGAGGGAGCCGGCGCGAACACGGCCACAGCTGCGATGACAACGAGTGCAAGACGCCACATGCCTCGACCGTACCTCGCGACCCGCTCCGTCCCGCGGACGATTTCACCTCGTCCGCGAGGACGATCGGCTTCCGCGGGCGCGGTTACAAGAGCCGCTGCGATCAACCTTTCGGGGGACGACGCGGCCGCGATTCCGATCCAGATTTGATGCGTCGGAGTGGCGTCGCTCCGCTTCCCCCACGCTGGAGGAGACGCCAATGCACGCCCTTTCGGAGCCCCCCGTCAGCCCGGTCGCCATCGGCGCCGTACCGTCTTCGACCGTTCCCGAGCAGCGCCGCGTCGTCATCCGCCTGCGCGACGGCGAGACGATCCTCGTCGGCGGCGCGCCGAACTACGAGCGCGCGCTCGTCCTCGCGCAAAAGACGATCGCGAGGCTGAACGATGTCGACGAGGGCGAATGGCCGATGCTCGGCGACCGCTTCCTGAACCCGGACGCGATCGTCTCGGTCGACGTTCTCCGCTGGTCGTAGAACGACTGAGGCCGGGGTCTCCCCCGGCCTCAGCGCCGAACCGTTCGCGGATAGCCGCAGTTACCCGCGCGCGGTCTTCTTGGCGGCGTTCCGCGAGTGGACGACGAACTTCACGCACTGCCCCTGGTTCTTGAACCTGGGGTTGGTGTTGCCGCAGTCGGCATGCTCACATTCGCCGCAGGCGCCAGCGCGGTGCTCGATCCGGGCGTCTACGACCCGGGGAACACGTGAGAATCTTCTTCATTCGGTACCCCCAAAATCGAGCGTTGTTTGCCTGCATCGAGTAGATGCACTGCGGCGCCGAACTTGCGCTTCCAGATGTAAGGAATCTGTACGCGCGAGTGATCACGGCGTCTGCCGGGTATCTAGTGGGTGATGGCCACAACAGAGATGAGCGCCGGAGCGGCGCGCGAGCTGGACGAGCTCTACCGCGCGCACGCTGCCGAGGTTTACCGCTACGCCTACGCCGTCCTCGGCAACAGCTCCGACGCGGAAGACGTCACGCAGACGACGTTCGTGAACGCGATGCGCGCACTCGAGCGCGGCGAGCAGCCGCGGAAGCCGACGAACTGGCTGATCACGATCGCGCACAACCTGATCCGGAACCGGTTCCGGCAGAGCCAGACCCGTCCGCGCGAGGTGGAGCTCGACCGCGACGTTCCTGCGTTCGAGGCCGCCGACGACGGGCCGTCGGTCGACGACCTCGTTCGCGCGCTCCAGCGGATCCCGCCGTCGCAGCGCGAGGCCCTCGTGCTCCGCGAGATGGAGGGCCGTCCGTACAAGGAGATCTGCGCGATCCTCGAGGTCTCGCAGACCGCGCTCGAGACGCTGATCTTCCGAGCTCGCCGCTCGCTCGCCGAGGAGCTCGAGAATCTCGTCACCTGCGACCGCGCCGAGCTGGCGCTCTCGAAGCAGACTGACGAGCGTCTCGGCCGCAAGGAGCGCAAGCGTCTCGTCGCCCACCTCGAGGAGTGCACGAGCTGCGCCCGCGTCGCTGTGAGCGAGATGAAGCGCCGCCGCACGTTCAAGGTTCTGGCGGCGCTGCCGCTGCCGTTCTCCCTGACGCTGTTCAAGGGCGCGCCGGCCGCATCTGCCGCTGTGGCGGGGACGGCTGCTGGTGTGGGAGCGGGCGGCGTGACCGCGAAGCTCGCGATCGGCCTCGCGGCGGTCGCAGTCGCGGGCGGCGCCGGCTACGAGGGCGTGCAGGCGGTGCGCGAACCGGCAGCTCCGGTCCGTCCTGCGAAGCCGACTCCCGCCGCGGCCGTGCCGGTGGTGGCGCCTCCGGCGTCGTTCGTGCGAGCGGATCCGCGGAGCGCGAAGCCGCTCGCCAACAAGAGCGCGAAGCCGCTCGCCAAGAAGCCGGATCGCGTCAAGACCCAGCGCCCGAAGGCGACGGAGCGTGGCCGCAGCGCGACCGCTCCCGGCCGCGCGAAGCCGCCGAAGACGAGCGCAACGCCGGTGCGCGGCAGGAGCGCGACGGCGCCGGGCCGTATTCGGCCGCCGGCGCCGCCGAAACCCAAGAAGCCCTAGTCGGTTCGCTCTCGGCGAGGTGCCTCGTCGGTCTCGGCTACCTCGGCCTCGTCCACATCGGGATCGACCTCGTCGGCGCGCCGCCGAAGATCGTCCGCCGCTCCCTGCTGCTTGCGCGCCCGATCGGCCTGCTCCTCCGCTTCGAGACGAGCCTGCTCGGCACGACGCGCGGTCGCGTCTGCTTCCTCACGATGGCTGCGCGCCTCGACGCGCTGCTCGTCCCGCTGCACCTCGCGCCGCTTGCGGCTGGCAACGACGACGCCCACGATCACAACGAGCGCGACGACGATCGCGATGACAATCCAGACAGTGTCCATTGGTCCTCCGTTCGTTTGTCGGGAGGACGCGCCCGCCCTCACGTGGCTCGGTCCCCTCCAAGCAGCTTTCCAAACAGCGTCTGCCTCCAGCCGCGCGGCGCCTTCACGACGAGGGAGGTCGAGCAGCGCGTCGTCGATCTCGTCCCGGTAGACGGGGTGTAGTGGTCGACCATGTGCCGATCCTACGGATGTAGATTCGCCAGGCGTGATCGTCTACTACGCCGCGATGAGCCTCGACGGCCGGATCTCCGGCCTCGACCACGATCTCTCGTTCCTGCAGGCGCTGGATGGGGGAAACGACTACGAGATCTTCTACGGCGACGTCGACTCGCTGATCATGGGCGCGCGGACGTGGCACTTCATGGTGCAGCACGGCTCGTGGCCCTACGCAGGCAAGCCGACGTGGATCGTCACGCACGCGGAGGAGCTGGCTCCACTCGAGGGCGCGGAGCCGGTCGAGACATTCGAGGGTGAGCTCGACGCCCTGGCGCGGCTGATCGGCTCGCGAGGATTGGAGCGGACGTGGCTCGTCGGCGGCGGCGACCTCGCCGGCCAGCTGCTCGCGGCCGACCTGATCGACGAGCTGATCCTGACCATCGCGCCGGCGCTCGTCGGCGCCGGCCCCGCTCTCGCGGACGGCGAGTTCACACCGCAGCGGTTCCGGCTGGCCGGAATCGAGCCGTTCGGCGAGAACGGCGTGCGCCTTCGCTACGAACGTCCGTAGGATCCCGCGGTGACCGGTGATCAGACGTTCGCGGACGTGCTCGCGGCCAACGAGTCCTACGCGCACGGCTTCGAGCTCGCCGGTCTCGAGCCGCGTGCGGCCAAAGGACTCGCTGTGCTGACGTGCATGGACTCGCGGATCGAGCCGCTGAAGATGCTCGGCCTCGCGCCCGGCGACGCGAAGATCCTCCGGAACGCCGGCGCCCGCGTCACCGACGACGTGCTCCGCACGCTCGTGCTCGCCTCGTACCTGCTCGGCGTCGAGCGCGCGATGGTGGTCGCGCACACGAAGTGCCGGATGGGCTCGGGCGACGAGGACGACATCCACGCGGCGCTCGACGAGGCCGGCGGCCCCGACACCCGGAGCCTCGCCTTCCTCGTCACAGACGACCAGGAGGCGACCGTCCTCGAGGACGTCCAGCGCGTGCGCTCGTGGCCGTACCTCTCGCAGCTGCAAGTCGGCGGCTTCCTCTACGACGTCGACACCGGGCTTCTGGCCCGGATCTGCTAGCGAACGCTCTCCTCCGGAACGTCTTCCTGCCGGGAAGACATGCCCTCGGCCGTGAAGGTGCCACCGCCCGGCCACCGGAAACGCGCCGTCACGTCCGGCGCATGAGACGCTTCGCCATCCGGTCAACCGTCGAAGGAGGAGAAGTGCTCGGGGATTTCAAGGACTTTCTGTTCCGCGGCAGCATCGTCGAGCTCGCAGTCGCGTTCGTCATCGGGCTCGCGTTCGCGACCGTCATCAACTCGCTCGTGGAAAACCTCGTGATGCCGATCGTGGCGATGATCGTCGGCAAGCCCGACTTCAACAGCCTGGCCTTCACGATCAACGACGCGGTCTTCCGCTACGGCGCGTTCATCACCGACGTGATCCAGTTCGCCGCGATCGCCGCGGCGGTCTTCTTCTTCGTCGTCAAGCCGGTGCAGGCGATGCTGGAGCGAAGGCGCACGGAGCCGATCGAGGAGGGCATGCCGGATGAGGAGCGCCGTCACCAAGAGCTGCTCGCAGCGCTGCGCACACGCGGCGCGTAGAGTCGGTGCGGATGCGCCTCCACTACCTCCCGGGAACCGCGGCGATGGCGCCGCACGCGACGCTGGCCGAGATCGGCGTCCCATACGAGCTCGTCCGCGTCGAGCGCGACGAGAACGGCCAGGTGTCCGAGGCCTACCTCGCACTCAACCCGTGGGGGAAGATCCCGACGCTCGAGGACGGCGAGCTCGTGCTGACCGAGTCGGCCGCGATCTGCCTCCACCTGGCGGACAAGTTCCCGGACGCGCGCCTCGCGCCGCCGGTGGGGACGCCCGAGCGCGCGGAGCTCTACCGCTGGCTGCTGTGGCTGACGAACACGGTGCAGATGACGCAGATGCGCTACTTCTACCCTGACCGCTACGGCACGGAGGGCGTGAAAGAGCTGGCCGACGCGGAGCTGGCCGAGCACCACGCCCGCATCGACGCCCACCTCGCCGGCCGCGAATGGCTCGTCGGCGACGAGCGCTCCGTTGCGGATCTCTTCCTGTTCATGCTCACCCGGTGGGGGCGGTTCCTGGAACCGGCGGCGTGGGGGCGCCCGAAC
>JALYRA010000346.1 GCA_030855545.1 Actinomycetota bacterium
GCCGGGCTCTCGTCCTGCAAGCCGCGCCGGACGAGCTCGAGCTTCTGGCGGAAGCGGAACTGCGCGATTGCCCGGTAGGCCTGCGCGCGGATCCGGTAGTCCTGGTTCCGTGCGCCGTGCTCGAGCTCCTCGTCCCACTGCTGCCGCAGCGTCGCGAGCGCCTTCTGGTCGCCGGCGGACGCGAGCTCGTCCGCGCGAGCCGCGGCCTCGGCGAGGGTCATGCGAGCTCTGAGGCGGGACGGGGGCCAGGGCCGACGTAGCGCGCCGACGGGCGAACGAGCCGGTTCAACTTCTTCTGCTCGAGGATGTGCGCCGACCAGCCGGCGGTGCGCGAGCAGGCGAACATCGCCGGCGCGAGCTCCGGCGGAATGCCTGCGACGTCGAGCACGACAGCGGACCAGAACTCGACGTTTGTCTCGAGCGGGCGGTCCGGCGACTTCTGACGCAGCGCCTCGAGCGCAGCGGCCTCGAGCTTGTCGGCCACGTCATACCGGGGCGCGCCGAGCTCCTTGGCCGTCTTCTTCAACAGGCGCGCCCGGGGATCTTCGGCTCGGTAGACGCGATGGCCGAAGCCCATCAACCGCTCGCCGCGCTCGATCAGACCCTGGACGTACGACTCTGGGTCGCCTGACTCGCCGGCCGCGTCGAGCATCGGTAGGACGCGCGCCGGGGCGCCGCCGTGCAGCGGGCCCGAGAGCGCGCCGACCGCCGAGGAGAGCGCCGCGGCGCAGTCTGAGCCGGTCGAGGCCGTGATCCGGGCCACGAAGGTCGAGGCGTTGAGGCCGTGCTCGCAGGTGCAGATCCAGTAGGTGTCGAGCGCCTGCACGTGTTTCGGGTCGGCCTCGCCGCGCCACTCGAGGAAGAAGCGCTCCGCCGTCGACTGCCCCTGCCCGACTGCCTGCGGCGCGATCCGGTCGCTTTCTCCGTCAGCGATGCGCGCCGACTGCGCCGCGATCGAGATGAACTGGGCGGAGAGGCGGCGCAGATCCTCGCGCGCCTCGTCGTCGGAGATGTCGATCAGCTTCTGGACCCCCCACTCGGCGCCGAGCCGGGCCGTGACAGCCTGCAGGTCGGCCGGCGTGTTCCCGGTCAGGCCGCCTCCTTCGTATGGCTCTGCCGCCGGCAGCCCCGGGGAGAAGCTCTCGTCGACGAGCAGCCCCCACACCTGCTCGAAGCGGTACGAGCCCACGAGCTCCTCGATGTCGACGCCGCGATAGCGAAGCGCGCCGCCCTCGCGGTCAGGCTCGGCAATCTCGGTCTCGAACGCGACGACGCCTTCCAGCCCGGGCTTGAAGTCGCTCAACGCCTGGCCCCCACCGGGTAGTCGCGGCGCCGCTCGCCGACGTACTCGGCGCTCGGCCGGATGATCTTGCCGCCCGCGTGTTGCTCGAGCACGTGCGCCGCCTGGCCGACGACGCGGCTCATCTGGAAGAGCGGGATGAAGAGGTCGGTGGGAATCCCGAGGTAGTGGTAGAGCACGCCCGAGTACAGGTCGACGTTCGGCCACAGTCCCTTCTGCTCGCGCGCCTCGCGCTCGGCCGCCATCGCGATCTCGAGGAAGTTCGGCTCGCTGGCGTCGGCGAACTGCTCCGAGAGCCGCCTCAGGATCGGCGCTCGCGGATCCATCGCCCGGTAGAGCGGATGACCGAAGCCGTAGAGCGGCTGCTTCGCCTCCAGCCGCTTGCGGACGCCCTCGGCAACACCGTCGGGGCTGTCGAACTCCCGAAACATCTTGATCGCGGCCTGGTTGGCGCCGCCGTGCAGCGGACCCTTGAGCGCGGAGATCGCTGCGACGATCGCCGAGTGCAGGTCCGCATTCGTCCCGGCGACGACGCGAGCCGTGAAGGTCGACGCGTTCATCTCGTGCTCGGCGTGGAGGATCATCGCGACCTCGAAAGCGCGCACCTCCTCGGCGGCCGGCGGCTCGCCGCGCAGCATTGCCAAAAAGTTCTCGGCATAGTCGAGCGAGGGATCGGGGTCGACGACCGGCTCTCCGCGGCGGCGGCGCTCGTAGCGCGCCACGATCGTCGGCAGCTGCGCGATCAGCGCGACGGCCTTGCGATGCTCGTTCTCGCGGTCGATCGCGTCCTCGGCCGGGTCGGAGAACGACAGTGCCGAAACCGCCGTGCGCAGCGTCTCCATCGGCGAGGCGTCCATCGCATTGCCGTCGACGATCGTGGTCACCGCCCCGGGCAGCTCCCGCGCGGCCGCCAGCTGCGTCTTGAAGGCTTCGAGCTCGTCGCCCGTCGGCAGCTCGCCTTCCAGCAGGAGGTATGCGACCTCCTCGTAGCTCGAGTGCTCGGCCAGGCCGGCGATGTCATAGCCGCGGTACATGAGCACGCCCTCGTCCGGGTCGATCGAGCAGATGCTCGTCTCCGCAACCGAGATGCCTGAGAGCGCGACGGACTTCTTCGGGCCTGCCATCGCGCAGGACATTACCCGCAACGCCTGGCCTGAAGCTCCGCCCCGCTCCGGCATCGGTGAAGCCGGCGCCTCCGCTACTTGGCCGGCTCCGGCGAGCCTACGCCGGTCGGTAGAGTCCGGCGCCGATGGCGCATCGCGTGACACTCATCCCCGGCGACGGGACTGGCCCGGAGCTCGCGGAGGCGACCCGCCGCGTCCTCGAGGCGACCGGCGTCGAGTTCGACTGGGACGTGCAGCACGCCGGTACGGACGTGATGGATCAGAACGACGGCAATCCCCTCCCGGACCACGTCCTCGACTCGATCCGGCAGAACGGGACCGCGCTGAAGGGGCCGATCACGACCCCCGTCGGCGGGGGCTTCCGCTCGGTCAACGTGGGGCTGCGCAAGTCGCTCGACCTCTACGGCCAGGTGCGGCCGTGCAAGAGCTACCCCGGCGTCCGCTCCCGATACGCGAACGTCGACCTGATCGTCGTGCGCGAGAACACCGAGGACCTCTACGCGGGCGTCGAGTTCGAGGAAGG
>JALYRA010000362.1 GCA_030855545.1 Actinomycetota bacterium
GCCGTCGCCACTGTGACGACGATCGGCTACCTCGGCTTCATCGTCGGGCCGCCGCTCGTCGGCGTCCTGGCCGAGCTGATCGGCCTCCGGGCGGCGTTCGCGGCCCTCGCTCTCGTCGCCGCAGCGCTCGTGGTCGCGACACCGCGCCTGGGCCTCGCCGCGCAAGCTGGTCATCCGCAGGAGCGGATGACCATCGCGCAAGTTCCCTAAAGGGGCCGCCCGCGGCCCAAAGAACTCCTTACGCTGGATCCAGCGAGAGGTCGCCGACCGGTACCTCGCGCTTCTTGCCCGGGACGCCGAGCGCGACGAGCGCGCCGACGCCGACGACCGCGGCCCCGACCCACGTGGCGGCGACCAGGCCGTCGTTGAAGATCGCGGGCGACTCGTAACCGCCCGTGCGGGCGAAGATCGACGCCAGCACGGCGACGCCGAAGACGCCACCGACCTCGCGGATCGCGTTCGCCGCGCCCGAGGCCTTGCCCTCGTCGCGGGCGCCGACCGAGCTGAGAACGATGTTCGCGACGGGAGCGAAGAACATCCCCATCCCGATCCCGGAGAGGATGAACGGGCCGATGAACGACGTGTAGCTGGCTTCCGCCGACGACACGGCCGCGATCCAGCCGAGGCCGATCGCCTGTAGCGCGAGGCCGCCGGCGAGGAACGGCCGGCCGCCGATGCGGTCGGAGAGCGCGCCCGCGATCGGCGCCACGATCATCGGCATTGCCGTCCAGGGCAGTACCCGCAGCCCCGCCTCGAAGGGCGAATACCCCTGCGCGGTCTGGAAGAACTGCGAGAGCAGGAAGATCGAGCCGAACATGCCGAAGTACATCGCGAGCGACGCACCGTTGGCAGCGGCGAAGGCGCGATCACGGAAGAAGTGGAGCGGCAGCATCGGCTGCTTCGCGCGGGCCTCCCAGGCGACGAACCCCACCAGCATGGCCGCCCCGACGGCGAGCGAGCCGACGATCTGGGGGCTTGCCCAGCCGTCGCCGTTGCCGTGAACGAGGCCCCAGACGAGGCCGAGCATGCCGCCGCTCGCGAGCGCGAGGCCGGGAAGGTCGAGCGCCCGATCCGGCCCGTGACTCTCGTCGAGCAACCGCGCGAGCGGCAGGAGCACGAGCCCGATCGGCACGTTGAGCCAGAAGATCCACTGCCAGGAGATGCCGTCCACGACCGCGCCGCCGACGAGTGGGCCGGCCGCCACCGCGAGGCCGGCGATGCCGGACCAGGCGCCGAGCGCGATGCCGCGCTTCTCCGCCGGGAACGCGCGCGAGAGGATCGTCAGCGTCAGCGGCGTCACGATCGCGCCGCCGATGCCCTGAACGGCTCGGGCGGCGATCAGCGCGTCCATCGAGGGAGCGATCGCCGCGGCGGCAGACGCAGCGGTGAAGATCGAGAGGCCGACGAGGAACATCCTCCGGCGCCCGAAGCGGTCGCCGAGCGCGGCGCCGGTGAGGAGGAAGACGGCGAACGTGAGCGTGTAAGCGTTCACTGTCCACTCGAGCTCCTCGATCGTCGCGCCGAGGTCGGTGCGGATCACGGGCAGCGCGGTCGACACGACGAGGTTGTCGAGGACGACCATGAAGAGCGCGACCGACGTGATCACGAACGTCCAGAGGGTCTTCGTCTTGGCCTCCATGATCGACTCCTTTCTAGTAAGCGGTTACTGTCATCGCAAGCGAAAAAAGTTACTCCGGGGAGCAGCCGGCGATCAGCCGGTCGCCCCACGGGGTCGGATCGTCGAAGAGCTGCATCGCGTTGAGGACGTTCAGGAGCATCCCCTTCGCGACGAAGGCGCTGACGGCCTCGGGCGGCTCGCCCGACACGCGCTCGATCAGGTCGACGAGGTCGCGCCAGACCGTCCGCACGGAGTCGCGCACCTCTGCGTCCTCGCAGCCGGCGAAGCACTGCAGCATCAGCTGGAGCCGCTCGCGATCCTCGATCAGCCCGAAATACGCCTCTCCCATCGCGTCCAGAGCCTCCTTGCCGCTCTTGCCGCGTCCCGCGCGCTCGAACGCCTGGTAGGTCTCCTCGAGCGCGCGTGCGGTCGTGGCGAGGTAGAGCTCCTTCTTCGTCCCGAAGAGCCGGAACAGGTACGGCTGCGAGATGCCGGCGTCCTTTGCGATCGCATCGGTCGAGGCGCCGTGCAGCCCCTTGCGGGAGAACTCGCGCCGGGCAGCGGCGAGGACGGCCTCGCGCCGTTCGTCTGCGGTTTGTCTGGGGAGCGTCGCGGTCATTCGGAAGTGAGTATTCACTTCCAACGTCTCGATGTCAAGCGAAGCGGGCGATTCCCTCGGCGACGCGGTCGAGATCGGTGTCGGTCAGCTTCGAGTGGAGCGGCAGAGCGAGTGCTCGCTCGAACGCCTTGTCGGCGCCCGGAAACGGGCCCTGATCGCGGTAGGTCGAGAAGTGGTGGAGCGCGTACGTTCCGATCTGCACCTCGATCCCTTCCGCCCGCAGCGTCTCCATCGCCTCGACGCGCCGGTCGAGCCGGATCACGTAGGCCTGCCACCCGTGCGTGTCGCCCTCCCCGGCGGCCGGGACGTCGACGAGGTCGCGCAGCCGCTCGGTGTAGCCGTCGGCGATGCGCGTGCGGCCGGCGAGCAGCTCGTCGAGCCGCTGCAGCTGGGGGATGCCGACGGCGCAGAGGATGTCGGCGATGCGGTAGTTCGTCGACGGGGTGACGATGTCCGCGGCCGGGTCGATGCCATGGTGCCGCAGCCGCCGGATCGACGCCGCGATCTCGGCGTCGTTGGTCGTCACCGCGCCGCCCTCGCCGGTCGTGACGATCTTCCGTGGGTGGAACGAGAGGCAGCCCAGCGTGCCGAGCCCGCCGCAGGGCATGTCGCGCCACCTCGCCGCGAGCGCCCCCGCCGCGTCCTCGAGCAGGAGAACGTCGGGCGGGACGGCGTTCTGCAGCTCTTCCCAGTCGAGCGGCCGTCCGAAGAGATGAACGGCGAGCACGGCTTTCGTCCGCGGCGTGACGGCGTCGTAGACCTTGCCGAGATCGAGGTTGAACGTGGCCGGGTCGACGTCGACGAGCACCGGCGTCGCGCCGGCCAGCCGGACGACGTTCGCCGTCGCCGGGAAGGTGTAGGCCGGGACAATCACCTCGTCGCCTTCACCGAGTCCGAGCGCGAGCACGGCAAGGTGGAGCGCAGCGGTGCCGTTCGAGACGGCGACCGCGTGCTCGACGCCGCACGCGGCCGCGACGAGCCGTTCGAGCTCATCGACCTTCGGCCCCATCGTCAGCGCACCCGACTCGAGCACCTCGCGGACCGCGTCCAGCTCCGCCGCCCCGAGCTCGGGAAACGCTAGACGGATGCCGGCGTGCGTTCCCGGTACCACGCGATCGTCTTCTCGAGGCCTTCGTCGAGGTCGACCTTCGCCTCGAAGCCGAGCACCTCGCGGGCCTTCTCGACGTTCGGGATCCGCAGCTCGACGTCGGCGTAGTGGAGCGGCTGAAAGGTGATGTCGACCTCGGCGCCGGTAAGGCGCCGGATCCGCTGCGCGAGGTCGTAGATCGTCACGGTCGCGCGCGGGTTGCCGATGTTGAAGGTCTGTCCGGCGGCGGCCGGATGCTCGAGGCAGGCGAGCGTGCCCTCGACCATGTCGTCGACGTAGCACCAGGCGCGGATCTGCGAGCCGTCACCGTGGATGACGAGGTCGCGGCCGGCGAGCGCGTTCTCGATGAAGGCCCGGATCGCGCCGCCGCCGATCTGGCCCGGCCCGAAGACGTTGAACGGGTGCACGGTCACCGCCGGGAGGCCGAGCTCGTCGTGGTAGGCGTGCGCCATGTGCTCGCCGGCGAGCTTCGAGACCGCGTAGGTCCAGCGAGCCTCGCCGACGGAGCCGATCGTCGAGACTTGACCTTCCTCGACCCGGAACGCATGCGTCCCGAAGACCTCGCTCGTGGAGAAGTCGATGAAGCGCTCGAGGCTGTCGAGGGTCCCGATCGCCGCCTCGAGCAGGTTGTAGGTGCCGATCACGTTGACGCGCATCGTTCGCACGGGGCTCTCGAGCACAGTGTCGACGCCGGCGATCGCGGCGCAGTGGACGACGTGGGTGGCGCCGCGTGAGAGCTCCTTCATCGTCTCGAGATCGAGCACGTCGGCGTGGTGCAGCGTGAAGTTCGGATGCTCGGCGAGCGGCGTGCCGGACAGCGCGTCACGGTGCATGTTGTCCGCCGCGATGATCTCGTTCGCGTCAACGAGCCGCCGCGCCAGCGTCGTCGCGATGAAGCCGGCGCCGCCGGTGATGAAGATCTTCTTGCCCTCGAGCACGCGGCGAGTCTACCGACGCGCTACCGTAGCTCCTGTGCGGATCGCCGTTCTCATCGCCCTCGTCGTCGCAGCCGTCGGTTGCGGCGCTGGAGCCAGCGCACCGGCGTCGCCGACCGCCCCGACGGGAACGCAGTTGACGATCTCGTACTGGCCGGCGGGGAAAGCCGAAGGCGGTAAGCGGACGTGGTCAGTTCGCTGCGCGCCGGCAGCCGGCACGCTGCCGAAGCCAGGCATCGCCTGCCGGAAGCTCGGCGCGATGACAAATCCGTTTGCGCCGCTCCAGAAGGATCTGATGTGCACGGACATCTACGGCGGGCCTCAGGTCGCGCTGATCAAGGGGACGTTCCGCGGCCGCGCCATCTCCGTCCTGCTGCAGGCCCGCAACGGCTGCGAGATCGCCCGCTTCGAGAAGCTCAAGTTCCTCGTGCCGCTGTACGGCGGCGCGGGCGCCTC